>JAGPMH010000026.1 GCA_018052945.1 Negativicutes bacterium
ATCTAAATATAAATAATCAGCAAAGTTCGCATTTGAAATATGATGATCGATATTTAATATTTTAGAATTGGTAATGTTTTTGACATTACCAATTCTATCATAATCACTAGCATCTAATACGATTAATAAATCAGCATTTAATGTAGCATTTGGTTTATTAATTTTTTCCAAACCTTTGAGGAATTTATAACTTGCAGTAATTTCATCATCAATTACTAAATGTACTTTTTTGTTCATTTTCTCCAGAAATGATCCCAATGCTAATAGTGAGCCAATAGCATCACCATCAGGATTAACATGCGTTGTTATGACAAAGCTTTCATGTTCTTGAAGAATAGTTAAAACATCATTTAAAGTAACATTCATTTTAGCTTTTTTCCTCATTAGTATTTATTTGATTCAATAATTCTTGAATTCTAACACTATAATCAAGTGAAGTATCAATTTGAAAAGATAGTTCTGGTGTACATCTTAAACGAATTCTTTTGCCAATTTCACTTCTGATAAAACCTAATGCCTTTTGTAAGCCGGTCCAGCATTCTGTTTTTTGTTCGTCAGTTCCCATTAAACTAACATAAATTTTTGCATATCTTAAGTCACCAGTAACATCAACTTGCGTAACCGTTACAAACCCGATTCTTGGGTCTTTTAATTCACGCAAGATCATTTTACTGACTTCTTGTTTAATTAATTCTTGAACTTTTTCAACGCGGAGTTGTCCCATCTTTCACCCTCCGTTCAACTTTTATTTTCCCGGTTTTATTTGTTCCATTGTATAAGCTTCTAAAATATCATTATCTTTAATATCACGGAAGTTTTCTAGTGTGATACCACACTCATAACCAGAGTTAACCTCTTTCACATCATCTTTAAAACGACGCAAAGATTCAATCGCTCCTTCATGAACAACAATACCATCTCTAATAATCCGTATTTTAGAAGAGTTAGTAATTTTACCTTCTAAAACATAAGAGCCAGCAACGATATTTTTATTAAAGCTAAACACTTGTCTTATTTCCACTTTACCTTGAATTACTTCTTTGTATTGTGGCGCAAGCATTCCTGTCATTGCAGCTTCAACATCATTGATTGCTTCATAAATTACACTATAACTTCTAATATCAATTTTCTCATTATCGGCTAAACGACGAGCATTATTATCAGGTCTAACATTAAAACCAATAATTAGAGCATTTGCAGCTGTCGCCAACATTACATCAGACTCGTTAATAGCTCCCGCACCAGAATGGATGATATTAACGCGAACTTCATCATTTTTCGCATTTAAGCTTAATAAGGATTGTTTCAATGCTTCTACTGAACCTTGAACATCAGCCTTAATAAGAATATTTAAATCTTTAATATTGCCATCTTGAATTTGTTGGAATAAATCATCTAATGATACTTTTTGTGAACTATTCATTTCATCAGTACGTTTTTTCGCAATACGTTTTTCCGCAATAAAGCGAGCTGATTTTTCGTCGAGTGCATCTAAAATATCACCAGCAGCCGGTACATCAGCTAAGCCTAACACTTCAACCGGAGTACTAGGGCCAGCTTTTTTAACTTTTTCGCCACGGTCATTAATCATTGCTCTAACTTTACCAAAAGCAGTTCCGGCAATAATTGAATCACCAATTTTTAATGTACCAGTTTGTACCAATACTGTGGCTACAGGACCACGACCTTTATCTAATTGTGCTTCAACAATAGTGCCTTGAGCACGACGATTAGGATTAGCTTTTAATTCTTGCATTTCTGCAACTAATAAAATCATTTCTAATAAATCATTAATACCAGTTCTTTGATGGGCAGAAACAGGAACCATAATGGTTTCGCCACCCCAGTCTTCCGGAATTAAATTATGCTCAGCTAATTGTTGTTTTACTCTATCAAGATTTGCACCTTCTCTATCAATTTTATTGATAGCAACAATAATTGGAACATTAGCAGATTTAGCATGATTTAAAGCTTCTATTGTCTGTGGCATTACACCATCATCAGCTGCAACAACTAAAATAGCAATATCAGTAACCTGCGCTCCTCTGGCTCTCATTGCTGTAAACGCTTCATGACCAGGCGTATCTAAAAATACAATTTTTTTACCATTACATACTACTTGATAAGCTCCAATATGCTGAGTGATTCCCCCTGCTTCTTTGCCAGTTACATTAGTTTTTCTAATCGCATCCAATAAAGAAGTTTTACCATGGTCAACATGTCCCATAACCGTTACAACCGGCGGACGAGGCATCAATGATTTTGGATCATCAACAATTTCAGGAATTTCAGTTGGATCTTCTTCTGGTGGTAATTCTTCAACCTCAACTTCAAATTCACCAGCAATTAATGTTATTGTATCAAAATCTAATTCTTGGTTGATATTCGCCATAATACCAAGCATCATTAATTTTTTGATTATTTCACTGACTTCACGTCTAAGTTTACTTGCCAATTCTTTAACTGTTAAAGAATCACCAACTTTAATAACTTTTGGTTTTTCCGGCTCAACTCTAGGTGTGAATGTTTTTTGTGGTGTTTGGTTGCGATTTTTATTGTTTCTATTATTATTATTTCTATTGTTTTGGAAGTTATTTCTATTATTATTGTTGTTGTTTCCTCTAAAATTATTAGGTCTATTATTATTGGAGTTAGCAGGAGCATTATTAGTATTGCCAACTGCTACATTAGGTTGGTTTTGGTGTTGTGGTCTAGGTCTATTTTGATTGTTATTTCCTGCATGGTGCTGCGGTCTAGGTGCACCTTGACCATTATTATTAGGATTTACTTTTGTTGCTACAGGTGTAGCAACTGGTTTATTTGGCTTGTTTAAGTTTTTATCGTTCTTTTCAGTAGTAACTTTTGGCTTTGTTTCAGCAACTTTCGGCGCAAAAACTCTTACTAAAACATCCTTTTCTGTATCACCAACACTACTCATATGATTTTTAACAGTAAAACTATTACGTTCTAATATATCTAAAATAGTTTTACTGGATGTACTAAATTCTTTTGCCAATTCATATATTCTATATTTCGACATTAATCCACCCCCAGCTTTCTGTTATCACATTTAATCAAGGGTTTAATATTTTAACAATTGATTTTGCAAAGCCATCGTCCAATACTGCAACCGCAGCACGGTATTCTTTGCCAATACAATGACCTAATTGTTCTTTTGTTAAAATACTATACAATTTTGTTTGATAATATTGTGACATATCTGTATATTTTTTTTTCGTACCATCTGAAACATCAGTGGCAATTATGACAAGTTTAGCTTTATTGGTTTTAATTGCTTTTTCTACTGCCAACTCTCCTGAAGCCAGTTTAGTTGCTCGCTGTGCTAAACTCAATGTATTTATCAACCTTTTTTCTATATTAATCATCACCGAATATCCTTGCTTTCAGTTGCTGGTATATTTCATTGTCCACAGGATTTTTAAATGATTTTTCCAATCTTTTTTCTTTAAAAGCCTTGTTTAAACATTCTTCCTTATGACAAACATATGCGCCACGACCGGACTTTTTGCCAGTATCGTCTAGAAGATACTCACCTTCTGGCGTTTTAACAATTCTCAGCAATTCTTTCTTGTTGTGCATCTCTTGACAGCCAACGCACATTCTTTGAGGTATTTTTTTCATTTCAATCAAGCCTCCTCTAATTATTCGTTTTCAGCTTGACTTGCTTGTGATTCACTTTTTATATCAATCTTCCAGCCGGTTAGTTTAGCAGCTAATCTAGCATTTTGCCCTTCCTTGCCGATTGCTAAAGATAATTGAAAATCAGGAACAATAACTTTTGATATTTTTTCAATTTCATTAACCTCAACTGATACTACCTTAGCTGGACTAAGTGAATTTGCTATATATTTTACTGGATCTGGACTCCATTTTACTATATCAATTTTTTCACCTTTTAATTCATCAACAATGGTTTGGACTCTCATCCCTTTATGACCAACACAAGCACCTACTGGATCGATGTCTTCGTCACGAGAATATACTGCAATTTTTGATCTCATACCTGGTTCTCTTGCTACTGATTTAATTTCAACAATTCCATCTTGAATTTCTGGAACCTCAAGTTCAAATAATCTTTTTAATAAACCCGGATGAGTTCTAGAAACAAGAATTTGTGGACCTTTAGTGGTTTTTTTAACTTCAATGATATAGCTTTTTACTCTATCACCATGTTTATATTGTTCAAAAGGGATTTGCTCAGTTGGTGCTAAAATAGCTTCTGCCTTACCCAGGTCAATAAAAACATTTTTTTGTTCGATTCTTTGAACAATACCCGTTAAGATATCACTTTCTCGGTTGGAAAATTCATCATAAATGATTCCGCGCTCTGCTTCTCTAATTCTTTGTACTACAACTTGTTTAGCAGTTTGTGCTGCAATTCTACCAAAATCTTTTGGTGTTACTTCAATTTCAATAATATCGTTTTCTTCATAACGTGGATCTATTTCTTTTGCCTCTGCTAAACTAACTTCCAAATGTTGCTCTGTTAATTCTGTAACAACAATTTTACGAGCAAAAACATGAATTTCTCCGGTGATACGATCTAATGAAACTCTCACATTTTGGGCTGAACCAAAATTTCTTTTATATGCGGAAATTAAAGCCGCTTCAATAGCATCAAATAATATTTCTGGTGCTATCCCCTTTTCTTTGCCTAACTCTTCAAATGCTTGCATGAACTCTGCGTTCATTTGTTATCCCCCTATTCAATTGTTCTATTAAAAGTCTAAATATAATTTAACTTTTGCAATTTTTTCACGTTCGATACTAATAATGTTTTCTTCAACTTCAATTGTCAAATTTTCTGCAGAATACTGTTTTAAAGTACCAACAATAATTTTTGAGCCATTAATTGGTGCATAAGTTGTAATTTCAATCTTATCACCAAGATGGCGTTGGAAATCTTTATCCTTTTTCAAGGCTCGGTCCAACCCCGGAGAAGAAACTTCTAAATAATAGCTGTCGCTAATAGGATCCAATTCATCTAGCTTTTCCTCTAATTGTTCGCTAAGAGACTGGCAATCCTCAATTTCAATACCACCATCTTTATCAATAAACACTCTTAAATACCAGTCTTTTTCTTTAACATATTCAACATCTATTAATTCAATATTGGTATCTTGTAATAATTTCACAACAATTTCTTCTACTAATGATTCAATATGATTAGCCACAACAACACCTCCTAATCTTATAGTGTCTATAGGTAAAACACCAATTTGCAGAAATAACACTAAAGAGTGGGCTTTTTGCCCACTCTTAAAAAACTAAACATAATTTCTTGCTTCATTATATCACTATCAATAAATATTGACAAGTATATCGCCTAAGCAAATAAATTCATTTGATCACTTTCCGTCATTCCTTGTAAACAGCCATGTTCTTGTAAAATATCAACTACTGTTTTTGATAATCTGGCTCTAACTTTTAAATCTTCAATTGAAGAAAATTCCTTCTCTCCCCTAGCTTGTACAATATTAAGTGCTGCTGATGTTCCAAGCCCCTGCAATGATGCTAGTGGAGGCAACAATGACTTATCCTGCATAATAAACTTATCAGCCGAAGACTTATTTAAGTCAACTCGCTCAAAAGTAAAGCCACGCAGAAACATTTCCAGTGCCAATTCAAAAACAGTTTGTAATCCTTTTTCTTTCGCACTCAAATTATTGCCTTTTTGCTCAAGTTCTTTTAATTGTTGTCTTAAGACAGACGGTCCTTTAACAATTAAGTTGGCATCAAATTCTGTCGCCCTTACGGTAAAGTAGGCTGCATAAAACGATAGTGGAAAATGCACCTTGCAATATGCAATTCTAAAAGCCATCATTACATAAGCAACCGCATGAGCTTTCGGGAACATATATTTTATTTTTTGACAGGATTCAATATACCAATTAGGAACATTTTTTTCCTTTAACTTTTGAACATCTTCAGCTTTAATCCCTTTTCCTTTACGAACACTCTCCATCGTTTTAAAAGCTAAAGATGGTTCAACACCTTTATGAATCAAATATACCATGATATCATCACGAGCTGAAATAGCTTCTGATAACTTAGCAGTTCCTGCCTTAATTAAATCTTGAGCATTATTTAACCACACGTCAGTCCCATGAGAAAATCCACTTATTCGAACCAATTCACTGAAAGTTTTTGGCATAGTATCTTCTAACATTTGTCGAACAAACTTAGTGCCAAACTCAGGAATACCAAAAGTGCCGGTATTGCTACCTAACTCTTGACTACTAACGCCCAAAGCATCAGTATTAGAAAACAGACTCATTGTTGCTTGGTCATCTAGCGGTATCTCTTGCGGTTTTAAGCCAGTTAAATCTTCTAACATTTTTATCACCGTCGGGTCATCATGACCAAGAATATCAAGCTTAACTAGGCGACTACTAATAGAATGATAATCAAAATGAGTCGTAATCGTCGAAGAATTTTTATCATCAGCTGGCCGTTGAATTGGGGTGAAATGATGTACATCCATATCTCGAGGCACTACCATAATTCCACCCGGATGCTGACCAGTAGTTCGTTTTACCCCAGTACAACCATTTACTAAACTATTAATATGTGCATTTCTAGTTATGATACCTTTTTCATTATAATAATTCTTTACATAGCCATAAGCAGTTTTATCGGCAATCGTCGCAATGGTTCCGGCTCTAAAGACATTATCCTTACCAAATAATTCTTCTGTGTACTTATGAGCAATTGGCTGATAATCACCGGAAAAGTTTAAATCTATATCGGGAACTTTATCTCCATGAAACCCCATAAAAACAGCAAAAGGAATATCATGACCATCTTTAATCATCAAAGTTTCGCAATGTGGACAATTTTTCGCCGGCAAATCAAAGCCACCGCCATAACTACCATCAGTAACAAATTCACTAAACAAACAGTTACCGCACCGCCAATGTGGCGGCAGAGGGTTAACTTCAGTTATATCCGTCATTGTCGCTACAAAAGATGAACCGACTGAACCTCTGGAGCCAACTAAATAACCGTCATCCAATGATTTTTTAACTAACTTATGGGCAATTAAGTATAATACTGCAAACCCATTATTAATAATAGAGTTAAGCTCATAAGTTAGCCTTTCTGCAACAATAACTGGTAATTCTTCACCATATAATGCTTTAGCTTTATTATATGACATTGCTCTAATCTCATTTTCCGCCCCTGGAATTTTTGGTGAATATAATTCATCTGGAATAGGTTTAAAGGTTTCGATATCTTCCGCAATTTTGCGCGGATTATCAATAACTGCAGCTGTTGCTAATTCTTTGCCTAAATACGAAAACTCAGCTAACATTTCTTCGGTAGTTCTTAAGTAAAGCGGTGGCTGATTATCAGCATCAGCAAACCCTTTACCAGTCATTAAAATTCGTCGATAAACTTCATCTTCTGGGTTTAAAAAATGCACATCACAAGTTGCAATTAAAGGTTTATTAAGCTTATTAGCAATTTGACTGACTTTGATATTAATTTGTTGTAACCCATTATCATCAGGAATAATTCCTTCTCTAACCAAAAAGCTATTATTGCCGATTGGTTGTATTTCTAAATAATCATAAAACTCAGCAATTTTTTCTAACTCTTCATCTTTAGCACCATGAATAATTGCTTGAATTAATTCCCCTGCTTCACATGCCGAACCAAAAATTAATCCTTCACGATATTCCGCCAAAACCTTTTTAGGAATTCGTGGTGTTCGATGTAAATATTTCAGGTGTGATAATGATACTAACGTATATAAGTTTCGCAAACCAATTAAGTTCTTTGCTAAAATTACAATATGATTGGCTTTATTAATATCATTTTCAAACAAATAGCCTTCCATTCCATAGATAATTTTTATATTTGCTTTAGCCGCCACTTCATAAGCTTCCGGAAATGCCTGTACCACACCGTGATCAGTTATAGCTATTGCCGGATGTCCCCACTTCGCAGCTTGTGTTATTAAATTTTTTACAGAAACAACCGCATCCATATTACTCATATGAGTATGCGTATGTAGTTCAACCCTTTTAACGGTAGCATTATCTGTTCTTTTTTGTTCTTCTTCTATTTTTATCAAACTATCAAAAAACATGCTAAGTTCATTCGCATATTTATCAAATTGCACCGTGCCTTTGGCCTTAACAATTAAATTTTTACTCAAAGAACTAAGAATACTATCATATTTTTCTTTTTCATCAAAAAAAGCTTTACCACTAATTCCATCAGTATTGTCTGCAATATCAACCGTTAACAAAAATCTCCCCGATTTAAGTTCACGCCCTTCAAAGGAAACTACCTTTCCTTGAACCACGACATTTCTGGCTTCTTCTTGAATTAAGTTTATCGCAATATTATTATCTTTGATATTACGCCCAAAGATGATATTATTTTCTTTCTTTTTTACAATACCTGTAGCTTGTTTAACAGCATCAGGCTGTGTAGCTTCAATATATTCAGGTGTTAATAAATCATCATCCGTTATTTCGACTTCATCTGTACTAACCAAACATTCAATTTCTAAGTTAACAGCTAATTCCTTCTTAATAAAGTCTTTAATGCTAAAAATTACATCATGTGCTTCAATTATTTCTGAAGCTAAATCACCATTTAGTTCCAAGGTTAACTTTGTTCCATCAAAATTCCGTTTAGCAGTTGATAATAAATGTTTAACAGTCGGATTTTGCGTAATATTTTTAATTAATTCAGACCATTTACCAATAAAGTATTCTTCTAAACTAATTATATTTTGCTTAAATTCAACTTTGCTAACACCGCAATTTTCACACAACTGTAAACCAACTCTATTTAGCAATTGCTTACTTACTTCCGCTTGTGTATTCAAATGAATATGCCAGCAATTGTTATTTACATCAATTATTACTTTTTTAAGCACACATTGATTAACAATTGCTTTTTCTTCAATTGTTAAAGGCATTGTATTTACAAATGACCAAAAATTTTCACATTTATCAGGAATAATACAAAAATCATGCATAAATACAAACCCCCTTATAATTAATTTAAGTGATGAATATCATTGAGCAAAGTTACAATATTATTGTTCTTATGATATTCCACCATGTTTACGGCAGTGTTGTCTTGACGAATTCGCCAAACATAATCTAATGGTAAATTTAAAGCACTGCAAATCATTGCTCTAATCGTTGCACCATGTGCCACAACTACCACCGTCTCTTTTTTATGCTTTTCTAAAATTTTATTAATAGCAACATCACTACGCTGTTTCAAAGTTTCAAAACTTTCGCCATTGGGAATAGTAATCTTCGTAGTATCTGAGAAAAATTGATTTAAGGCATTAGGCCATTTTTCATTTATTTCAGCATAAGTCAGCCCCTCCCAATCACCAAAACAAATCTCTCGTAAGTCACAATCAGTATTAACTTTAATTTTCTTTGGCGCTGCAATAATATTAGCAGTTTCAAATGCTCTGACCAAATCACTGGAATAAACAGCAGAAAATTCTTCAGACATTAAACGTTTTGAAACACGTTTAGCTTGTTCTATCCCTAATTCAGAAAGGGCGATATCGGTATGGCCTTGATATTTCATTTCTAAATTCCATAAAGTTTGTCCATGTCTCACAAAAATTATTTTCGTCATATTAATCACCTATAATTTTCTGTAAATAATTTATTAATAAATTATTGTTTTTTTCATCTTTAATCGCTAGCCTAATATAATATTCTGACAACCCCGGATAATTTTCGCAGTTTCGAATTAAAATATTATCTTTTAACAGTAACTCTTGCAATTCTCTTGCAGTATAACCAGTATTTTTTATATCAATAAAAATATAGTTAACCGTTGGCGGATATACTTTTAGTTTTTCTATACTTTTTAATTTATCATAAAATAGACTTTTAGTGTAATTTAAATTTTCAATACTTTGTTTTTGATACTCTTTATCATTTAATGCTGCAACTCCAGCCACTTGTGCTAAAACATTAACATTCCATGGATCTTTTGCTAAATGCATTTTTTGCGTTAAGTCACTATTTGCTAGCATAAAGCCCAGCCGTAATCCCGGTATTGCATAAAATTTTGTTAAAGAATGTAAAATAACTAAATTATCATAATGCTGAATTAGTTGGCGACAGGTATATTCTTGATTGTTTTCGATAAAGTCAATAAAAGATTCATCAACTAAAATGATAATATTCTTTGCTTTTGCTACTGCTAATATTGAATCGATCTCTTGATATTTTAAAATGGTACCGGTTGGATTGTTTGGATTACACAAAAAAACAATATCATTACCGTCAAGTTTATTGATAAGTTCTGATACCTTCAACTTAAAATCATTTTTAACCTCTAAATAATGATAATTAATCTTAGCAGCACTTGCTAAGGCTGCTCTTTCATATTCACAAAAAGAAGGTGCCATAATCATTACATTCTTTGGCTTTAAAATATTACAAAAGATATATAACAATTCGACAGCACCATTGCCTATAGTTATGTATTTTTTGGGAATGCTATAACATTGACCTAATAACTTTTTTAGTTCATAACAATCAGGATCAGGATAATGTATTATTTCGTCAATGCTAGCTTTTATTTTAGCTTCAACCGCTACCGATAATCCTAACGAATTAATATTTGCACTAAAATCAATCAGCTTCGTATTTTTATCACGCTTAGCTTTATGAATGTTGCCACCATGTTCAAATTTTGCATTGGTTTTCATTTATTCACCCTCTTGATATATTCCACCATTAACTAAATTAACTGTCCTATAATATGTCATCCTATTAAACTTAGAGCTTAATTCATCAATGCAAAAACTTAATGCTTCAGCATCACTATTATTAAAAAGCACCCCTAGTAAAGTACCACTATGAGCAATGTTAATCCCCAGCCCACCATTTTGAACAACAATATCAATTATTTTATCGAGTTTATCTTTATATAATATTTCTTGGTTCGCAAGTGCACTAATTGTCGTTGCCTCTCCAATTATTTTTGTATCTTTAGTTAAAAAGCCACGTTCTAACAAATCATAAGCTTTTTTTACATATTTTTCTTTCTTATTATTAAGTTCTAATAAATCAAAGCGATTATTAAAGTTTATGGTATCAACACTACCACCAAAATCAAAAATTCCGATAGTAATAGGTAACGCCTGACCTAAGTATTGTAAAACTTCTCCTTTGATATGGTCAAACGCAACAATACCTTCAAAAAAAATTCCATCGGTTGGTTCAATCCCAATGGCAATCTCAGCAATTTTTTCTGCTGATAAATCAACATTATTTATTAACCCGATTGCTTTTATCACAGCACTAATATCTGCACTACTTGAAGCCATTCCCTTACCTTGCAGTAATTCACTGACCAATTTAATTTTATAATTCGTGGTCTGTATATTCAAGTACTCCAAAGTCCTAGTAATAGCCAAAAAAGATTTTTTATTAATATTTTCAAAATTATTATGATTACTTTCTTTTATGCTGACCTGTGAATATAAATTAATCGGGCAAGTAACTAATAAATCTTTACCGGAAACTTTTCCTTGAATTAATTCACCACATGATCCAGGGACTTTAACCAATACTTGCATAACACACCTCTATTAGCTAATGATTAAAAAGCAACATAGCACTATCACTTCACAAAGCTCGGTTATTGCTCCATAAGTATCGCCTGTTAATCCGCCTAAAATTTTACTAAAGTAATTACAGAAAAAAAGTCCACCTAAACAACTAATAATAAACGCACTAATACCCATTTTTCCTAAAGGTATTATTAATAACATCGTAAATAATAACGCAATATAAAATGTTGTTGCTCCCGAATATTCTGCAAAAGCCTTACCCATTCCATCCGGTCTAGCATAAGGGAATTTTGTGATTGCAATCACCATATTAAAGCGACTTAAAATTGGTGCTGCAAATAACGCCAACAACAATTTATCACTGGGAATTTCCATAAAAAGAGCAATCTTTAAGATGCTTAGAATAAAAAAAGCTACTACTGCATTAGAGCCCACACAACTATCCTTCATTATTTCTAACATTCTATCTTTGCTTCTTCCGGAAAAAACTCCATCAGCAGTGTCCATAAACCCATCGCAATGTAATGCTCCCGTTAAAATAATGCTAAGCGCAAATAGCAGTATTGCTAAAAAATTATGCGAAAGATAAATATGGGCTAAGGGTAAATATTTTATGGCAATAAAATAAAAGCTTGCCATAATAATTCCTAAAACCGCCCCTATCAAAGGAAAATATTTAACACTTTTGCCGAATGACTCCAGTGACCACTCCGTTTGTTTTACTATTTTCAGAGAAGTCAAAAACTGTAATCCCACAAAAAAATTATTCATAATAACCTCATTATTAAAATACTACCTAAAATAAAAACAATAGTAGTACTATACATCATTAAATTAGTTTTTGCGATATGGCTACTATCTATAACATTATCAGCATCACCCATATAGGCGCGCATTGAAGCTCTGCCAAAATAATAATTTAAGCCACCAAGCCTGATATTTAAAGCACCCGCCACCCCAGCTTCACTAATACCACTGTTAGGACTTGGATGCTTAGCCGCATCTCTTAGAATCATTTTAAATGCATTTTTATAATCTAAGCGCAAGATAATAGAAACTAGCACAATTAATACACCGGTTATTCTTGCCGGAAAATAGTTGAAAATATCATCAACTTTAGCCGCACAAAATCCAAAATCTTGATATTTATCATTTTTATAGCCTAACATCGAATCCATGGTATTAACAGCACGATATACAAATGCTAGTGAAATACCTCCCAGCAAAAAATAAAATAATGGTGCAATAACGCCATCCACTATATTCTCCGCTACCGTTTCAATAGTAGCTCTAGCAATTTCACTTTTCTCAAGATTTTCAGTATCACGGCCAACAATCCATGATACTTTTTGCCGAGCGGTTATTAAATCATTGTTATCTAAATATTTTTTTATTTCAAAACCAGCTTCTGATAAAGCCCGTGGTGAAATAGTAAAGCTGAGAATAAGACCACTTAAGATCAATTTTGAAATATCATTTAAATAACTTAGGCTAAGATTAATTGCAGTCATCATACCATAAACTAACCCTAACAGGCAAAGTACTAACAGGCCACCTTTAAATTTTTTTATTTGTGGTTTTTCTTGACACTTTAGTAGCAACTTTTCTAAAAATGCAATCAATTTCCCAATTAAAGCTACCGGATGATATTTAGTTTTAGGATCGCCAATAATTGTATCAAATAAAAAAGAAATTATTAAAATATATTCTGCCAAATTATTCACCCATTATCTGCATCAACTTTTTCATATCAAGATTATTTCTGACAGTATCAGCCAGTCTATTATAACTACCTTGTTTTAGTGCATTAATATTTATACTAACCGCCAATGGTTTCAAGCCTTTTTTACTTCTAATAGCATTTAACAGTGAGCGTCTTAGGGTATCATTATCAAATATACCATGAATATAAGTTCCTAATATTTGTTGATTTTCACTAATAACACCATCGACTAAATTAACATTTTCCCTCGAGCGTTTTTCAATGTGAAATGGTGATAATACCGGCTGAGTAAACTCTGTCCGCCCCATATGTATTTCATAACCTGATAAATTTTCAGCAAAAATATCTTGTTTTAAAAATTTAAAATTTTGTACCGTTCGTGCTTGTATTTGGTGAGTTATTTTATTGCCTAAAAAAACAGTTTTCATCGGTAGTAAGTTTAAACCAGAAATTTTCGCTAGCGAAGATTCAGTTTTTTCCGGATCAATTATTTCGCTACCTAACATTTGATAGCCACCACAAATACCAATAATCGGTGTTCCTTGCTGAGCTAAAGCTAACAACTCTTTTTCATACCCTTCAGTTCTTAGATACAATAAATCTTCACTAGTATTTTTACTGCCGGGTAAAATAATTAAATCCGGATTGCCAATTGCTTCCCCTTGTTTAACATAACGCAAGTTAACATCAGGTTCAACCTCTAAACTATCAAAATCAGTAAAGTTTGAAATTTTTGGTGTTCGAAGCACCGCAATTTCAATTTCAGCTTGCTGATCTATATTTTTTACAGTATTTTTATCTTCTAAAGAAACCGAATCCTCATCATCAATCCCTAAATTATCAAGATGCGGTATCACGCCTAAAACCGGTTTGCCTGTTTTCTCTTCTAAAAAATCTAACGCCGGTTTTAATAAAGTAATATCACCACGAAATTTATTAATAATTAACCCTTTAACCAAGTCTCGTTCATCCGGCTCTAATAATTCTAGTGTTCCGACGATTGAGGCTAATGCTCCACCTCTATCAATATCTGCTATTAATAATACTGGTGCATTAAGAAGCTTCGCTACTCTCATATTAACAATATCGTTGGCTTTTAAGTTAACTTCTGCCGGGCTGCCAGCTCCTTCGATTACCACAAGTTCATATTCTTTAGATAATTTTTCTAGTGTTTTTTCAACAACACCTAATGCCGTTAAAGAATAACCATTGTGATACTCTTTGGCTGACATTGTGCCAACCGGTTTTCCCAATAAAATAACTTGTGAAGTTGAATTCCCGGTCGGTTTTAATAAAACCGGATTCATTTCTACAACCGGTTCCAATCCTGCCGCTTCAGCTTGAGCAACCTGTGCTCGCCCCATTTCTTCACCGGTTTTAGTTACATATGAATTTAAGGCCATATTCTGTGCTTTAAAAGGCACAACCTTATAGTCATCTTGCAAAAAAATACGACATAACGCAGTTGTTAAAATACTTTTGCCAACATGTGAGCTTGTTCCTTGCAACATTATATATTTAGCCATACTATTCCCCTACTATGATATTATTTTTAATTTTATTTAATTCTACCGGGATCCCACTAATAACTAAAAAGACTTCATCTGCAATTGCAGCAATCATTTGATTTGCAATACCAGCTAAATCACGAAATTCTCGTGCTAAATTATTTTCCGGAACGATGGACATCCCAACTTCATTAGTAACAAAAACAATATTAGTTCCAGTTTTTTTACTAACTTCAATAATTCGTTCAACCGCTTCTTTAACATAATGATAACGCTCTTTAATAGACGCCGGTGCATTTTCTGACAGTAATAGATTAGTTACATATAATGTCAAGCAATCAAATAAAATTATATCACTGCTTTTAGCTGAATTTTCAATCGCAAACTCAGCTAAATAAGGTGCCTCAATACACTTCCAATTACTTGGACGACGACTTTTATGAAGTCCAACTCTATACCGCATTTCTTCATCAAAGACTTGTGCTGTAGCAATATATGTTATATTATTACCAACTTTAGCAACATATTTTTCAGCAAACGTACTTTTTCCACTTCTTGCTCCACCCGTAACCAAAACAATTTTCCCTGACAAAATTAACACCTTCTAATCTTTTCTTGATTTATATTCTTGGGCTTTATTCAAAAAATTAACTACTAATTCTTCATTTCCCGCAAAATGAATATGTAAATATGACGCTAAAATATTTTCAGAGCTAAACCCTGAGTAGTATTTAGCCTTTGTTCTAGATTTTTCAAATTCAAAGCCCCATTCAAAATGCTGGTCATCTAAAATTTCCATTGAAGAAAAATGAAATTCATGTCCTTTGATAACTTCATTTTTAGGGCATAAAATATTGTCTTTTAATGCTCTAGCTTGAACATAGCCCACGGTTTGTAATTTGTTGTTCATCTTGCATTCTGCCGGCACAAGACCTACCATTTCAAAGGCTACAGCATTAAAATCAATAATCTTCGAACACAAATACATAAAGCCACCGCATTCAGCATAAATTGGCATCTTGTTAGCAGCAACCGCTTTTATCGCCATAATCATTTCTTTATTTTGTGAAAGCTCTTTCACAAACATTTCCGGAAAACCACCGCCTAGAATCAATGCATCTACCTCTGGCAATTTTTTGTCATGTAGCGGACTAAATTCAATTATTTCAGCTCCATAATCACTTAATACCGCTAAACTTTCGGGATAATAAAATGAAAAAACCTCATCTTTAGCAACACCAATTTTAAGAGCACTAAAAACATGCTTTTTGATATTTTTAGTGTCAAGTTGTAAGGCTGGTGCTGTTTTAGCTATATTATAAATTTCAGTAACATCAACTTGTTTTGTTATATTATCTTTAATATGCTCTAAAGTTTTCGAAACATCATTTTCTGTAGTTGGTGTCAAGCCTAAATGACGTTCTGGCATCGCCAGATTAGTATTTCTTCTAACGCAACCTAATACTTTTATACCGAGCCTTGAAATTGCCTCTACTACCATTTTTTCATGATTATCTGAACCTAATCTATTAATAATTACTCCGGCGAAATTAAGTTCCGGATCATAGTTTTTAAAGCCCAATGCTATGGCAGCTGCACTATCGCCCATCGACTTAGCATCTATTACTAAAACAACCGGTGCTTGTAGTAATTTGGCGATAGTGGCGGTACTACTAATTCCATTAGTTCCACCATCATATAACCCCATAACCCCTTCAATAACGGCAATATCACTATTAGTTGCTGTTTGTAAAAATATTTCTTTAATTTTTTCACTTGGCACTAACCATGTATCAAGATTATGACATTGCTTTTTGCTAGCTAAGGAATGAAAGCCCGGATCAATATAATCAGGGCCTATTTTATATGGTTGAACATTTAACGCTAATTCTTTTAAACAAGCTAAGATTCCGTTGGTTATTGTTGTTTTGCCAGCACCACTATTGGTTGCAGCAATAACTATTCGCGGCTGTTCAATATTGTTCATAGTTATCTCCAATTATTAGTCCAACATATATAAAAGTGCATTAACAACAGAAGCAGCAATCGGACTGCCACCCTTATTACCTACTACTGTTATGTATGGAACAGGTGCTTGCTCAATTAAGTAATCTTTTGACTCTCTCGCTCCAACAAAACCTACCGGTATTCCAATAATCGCTGCCGGCTTAATTTCATTTTCTTTAATCATTTTTAAAACTTCAAATAAAGCGGTTGGGGCATTGCCAATAGCAATAATTGCATTATCTAATTTTTTGCCAAATTTACGCATCGCTGCCATTGATCTAGTAATACCTTGTTCTTTAGCAAGCTTAGCAACTTCTTCATCAGCAATTAAACATTCTACGCTACCACCATATTGTGCTAATCTTTTTTTATTAATACCGGTTCTAACCATTTCAACATCAGTGTAAATATTACAACCATTCTTCAAGGCAGTTAAAGCACTGTCAACAAAGTCTTTTTGAGCTTTAATAACATGAGCATATTCAACATCACCAGAGGCATGAATGATACGAGAAAAAATTTTAATTTCTTTTGGTGAAAGATTATATTCTGCTAAGTAAGGAGCAATAATCTCCATACTACGGCTTTCAATTTGTTCCGGAACAGTTATAAATTCCATTAGTTTTCATCTCCATTTTTATTATTCAACAACTGTAAAACAGCTTCAAAAGTATTAACTTTATTAATATATTCAATCTTCGGTCTAGCAATCATTATTATTGGTAAATTTAAGCTTATCGCCGCTGAAATTTTAGTATCTGTTCCACCAATAATACCACTATTTTTAGTGATAATTACCTCAGCTTGATATTTTTTATATAATTCTAAATTTAATTCATGCGAAAAAGGTCCTTGTAACGCAACAATGTTTTTTGCAGTTAATCCGGCTACCTGACACTTAGTTATTACTTCCACTGATGGTAAAACTCTAACCGTGATATTTTTATCTTTAAGACTTGGTTCATTTAAAAAAACATCCAATGTTTTACTACCTGTTGTCAGAAAAATATTATTACCAAAGGTTCCAGCGACTTTAGCGGCTTGATGATAACTCTCTACTATCATTAATTTTTCATATTCCGGCAATAATGCTGTCGCGCGTTCATATCTAATGTACTTTATGTTTAAATCTTTAGCCACAGTAAGTGCATTTTCTGAGACAATTTCAGCATAAGGATGACTGGCATCAATAATTGTATCAATATCATTGTCTTGTACTAATTTTTTAATATCATTTAAAGTTAACCGTGCATCATTAATTTTTAAATACTGATGATTTAACAAGCTTTTTCCATACTCGCTAACTACTGATGCCAAAACTTCATAACCTTGCTCCAATAACATATTAATTAAAGCTCTAGCATCTTGAGTTCCGGCAAAGACTAAAATCATATTTTATAGCCTCTTGGCGTAATGATTTTTCCATCCTCGACATAAGTATTACTATTTCCAATAATAACCAAGGAGAACATGTCAATTGTTTCCTTAGTAAAATCATTTAAATTAGATATTATCGCATATTCTTTTTCTCTCGTTGCATTATTGACAATACCCACTGGTGTTTGCGGATCTTTAAATTTAAGCATTATCTCTCTTATTTCTTCAATTTGATTAACGCGTTTTTTACTTTTGGGATTATAGAGTGCTACAACAAAATCACCTTGAGCGACTAGTTCCGCTCTTTTTTTAATCAAATCCCATGGTGTCAATAAATCACTTAGACTAATTACCGCAAAATCATGCATTAGCGGTGCACCCAAAATTGCTGCCGAAGCACTCACCGCACTAATCCCCGGAACAACTTCAACTTTCGGTTGTTTTTCTTTTGGTAACTGCATTACAAGCTCCAACACTAATCCGGCCATACCATATATTCCAGGATCTCCACTGGAAACAACAACAACCTTTTGTCCACTGATAGCTTTTTCGACAGCCATTTTGCAACGATCAATTTCTTGTAACATTGCTGTCCCTATAACTTTTTTATCTTCAATCAACGATTTAATTAAAGTTATATAGGCATTATAACCAACCACCACATCAGCATTTCTGATACTGTTAAAAGCTCTTGGGGTCATATCATTAAGACTACCAGGGCCAATCCCCACTACTGTTAACTCTCCAATGCTAATGCTATCGTCACCTTGGGAAATTTGGTTTTCCTCAATAGTAATTTCTTCTGCTGACTCGCTAATATCGCTGCTGCTTCGCATACATTTCCAACTCCAATCTTTTTATTAACAAAATCTGATTCTTGTAAATTATATTTCTTTATAGTTTCAGATATTTTTTCATTATCATAAAAGGAAAGCTTAACATTTAACAGCTTAGCAACCGCTATTAAGCCTTCTTCATCTTCTTTTAAAGTAGTACTGGCAATACCACAAATATTATCTTTATGAATATTGGCAATCTTACAAGCTTCTGTTATTGCATATAAAATTTCATTAATAGTAGTATTTCTCCGACAACCAATTCCTAAAATTATATTAGCCGGTTGTAATAATAAAGTATTTTCTATAACTACAGTATTAGAGCTTATTAAAACTGCCGGAAAATTCATGTTATTATTAGTTAAATCAATTTCATTAAGCTGTAGACCTAACTTTTCAGCCTCAGCACAATACCAGCTATAGTTCATTATTGTTTTATCAATATAATAATGAACGCTCCGCCCTGCCACAATTTCAGCATTTATCTTAACTAATTGTTGCCGTGAAGTTATTTTTAAGTTCAACTTTTTAGCCAGCATATCTGCCGCTAATTTATTATTAACATCACTCGCAGTGGTAATGACAGGAATAGCCGCTAACTCTTTAGCAATAGTTAGCGTTAATTCATTTGCTCCACCAATATGACCTGATAATAAGCTGATAACATGTTCACCGGTTTCATTCAACACTACAACCGCCGGATCTGTAAATTTGTCTTTTAATAATGGCGCAATGACCCGAACGACAATCCCAGTAGCCATTATAAAAATAAGGTTTTCATATTTATTGAAAATTTCAGTAGTTAATTTAGATAAGTTATCATAGCTAATCGTTTCTGTTGCCATATCACTTTTATTTTTCCCGTATAGCTGAGTGTTACTTATTATTGCGGCTAATTTTTCTGCTAGAGCTCCACCCTTGCCTGTCAGATAAATAATGGCTGTACTCATTTTGAAGCATCGCGATACATATGAGCAAACTCCGGGGCATATAATCTAGACAAAGAGTAGCTTGTATCTAAACATTGACCTACAACTATCATTGCTGTACGCATAATATCATTTTCTTTAATTTTTTGTGCAATATCACCTAAAGTTCCTCTAACTATTTTTTCCTCCGGCCAAGAAGCTTTTTGAACAATAGC
>JAGPMH010000027.1 GCA_018052945.1 Negativicutes bacterium
TTTAGGTTGTTTCAACGGGGATAGCCCAGTTGGTATTATGAATGAAATTATTATAGATTTCTGATAAAGTCTTGAAGATAAATGATTTTTTAACATTATTTTTTTTATTTAGTTCGGAAAACTTGAACCAGTTTCCTTCTAATGAAATCTGATAAGTAGAATTATTTACGGTAAGAATAATCTTCCTCGTGGGTGAACTGTAAATCGCCTGTTCGATTAAGAGAACGGCTTTACCATCTAACGGTTGAGGGCATAAATTCTTATCTATCATAATAATACACTCCTTTGAGGATATTTTATCCGCTAAGTTATTTCATTATGAAGCCATATTAAGCGTTATGTTCTTTTACAAAATAATCGGACTTGCCAAAAAGTGATAAAGTTTCTTCTTCGGTTAAATTTCTTGTAATATAAATTGAGGCATATTCTTTTAAATCAATATATAAGTCTTCCTTTAAAAAGGTTTTATTTGGTTTAGCAATAACTTTTATTATAGGGGTAAAAGAGAGACCTTCAGGAATTTCTATAACCATTGCATAAAAATTATTATTTAATAAAACGAAAGAGCCCACCGGAAAAATCGCTAAATTTTCAAAAAATACTTCTAATAGCGAGGTGTCGAACTTATTTCCTGAATCAGCAAGCATTATTTCATAAGCTTGATGTGGCGTTCGTGCTTTTTGATATGGCCGATCAGTAGTAATAGCATCATATACATCCGCAATAGCTACGATACGAGCATACTCGTGGATTCGTGTTTGCTTTAAACCACGGGGATAACCGGTGCCATTGAAATTTTCATGATGTTGAAAGGCAACGTGCATCGGTACAACTGATAAGTGACTGGTTGCTCTTAATAAATCAAACCCATACTCTGAATGCTTCTTCATAACCAGCATTTCTTCGTCAGTTAAGCGATCTTTTTTATTTAAAATAGATAAAGGTATTTTAATTTTTCCAATATCATGAAGAATTGCCCCTAGGGCTAGTTCAGTTAAGCGTTTTGGACTATAATCACTAATTACACCCAACAAAGTGGCAATAGCGCAAACATTAACAGAATGCGAAAAGGTATATTCATCAAAGGACATAATATTTGTCAGCTGAATCATTCGCGATCTGCTTTGCATGATTTCGTCGATAATATCTTGAGTTACTTCACTAACGGCATCGACATCAAGTTTTTTCTTACATAAACATTTTTGGAACGTATTACTGATGCTTTTAATAGCTTTTAATCTTGTTTGCTCTCGCAAAATATCCTCTGGATAAATAATATTATTGTGAGGATCCTTGGTTGCGATATATATTGCTGAAAGACTCATGGTCTTTAGTCTTTCAATATAGCGCTCAGTTAATACAATATCTTTACTTAGCAAAAGATTGGCATCAGCATCATAAATGTTTTTAGCCACAATCATGCCCGGCTGTAAATTTGCAATAGATATTTTTTGCATGATGAGAATCCTCTCTAAAAATAGTAAGCCATTATAGCAATGAAGGTAATTTATTTATTAATAGGGGATTAATAAAACTTTATGCTTATATTATAACAAAAAAATAGTCAGTATACATAGTATATATTGCTTATTTTATTATTATAAAACTCAAATAAAATTAATAGTGATGATGCTTGAGAAAGGTTAATAAATATTGCGAAATAAAGGAAAATTTGATATACTGAACGGTGTTTGATATTATATAAAATTAAAATGCTTTCTTTATGTTAGTTAGACTAAGATTAAGGTTTGTGTTTACTTTAAAAGCAGGTGTATCAATGGGGCAATTACAAGATAGAGTAGTAAGACAGCGAAAATTGCGCAACAAAAGAATATTAGTAGGGATGATACTGTTGGTATTATTTACAGCAGTAGTAGTTGGAGCTTATTGTTGGTTTGACTCAAAGTTATCTAATACGAAACGCACTGATGGGATGATGGTGGCACAAGGAAAAATAAATATTATGGTGCTAGGCGTTGATCATCGACAAGATGATGTCGGACGTTCTGATACTTTATTTGTTGCTACTGTTGATACTAAAACCAAAAATGTATCGGTCTTATCAATTCCGCGCGATACCAGAGTTAAGATACCGGGGCATAGCTATGATAAAATTAATCATGCTTATGCGTTTGGTGGTAGAAAATTATCACAAGAAGTGGTAGAAGATCTATTAGGAATACCAATCGATTATTATGTCAAAATTGATACGAAAGCTTTTGAAAGAATTATCGATGCTATCGGTGGGATTGATATTAATGTTGATAAAAGAATGTATTATGAAGATCCCTATGATGATAATGGGGGCTTAGTAATTGATATTAGACCGGGCGAACAGCATATGGATGGTTCAAAAGCGATACAGTATGTGCGTTATCGTGATGAAGAAGGCGACATTGGCCGAATTGCCCGACAACAAAAGTTTTTGGCGGCAGTATTGACTAAAATTGCTAGTCCAAGTATTATTACCAAAATTCCAAGTATTATTCAAGAAGTTAATTCAGCAATTGATACTAATTTATCAATTAGTCAAATGATCAGCATTGCTGGAATGGTTAAAGAAGCCAATGAAAAAGGGTTAACTGCGGATATGGTTCCAGGGAAACCGGCTTATATTGATGATATTAGTTATTGGCTACCGGATGTAGTAGCGTTAAGACAACACTTAGCACAAAGTTTAGGTGTTAAAATTAATGAAAAAGCGGCTGTTATTATGAAAGAACAAGCGCGCGAATATGAGTCTTCAATACCGAAAGAGATGAAGGTTATTGACACTCCGCCTGATCCAAAACAAAAAACAAAAGAAGAAATAGAAGCTGATAAAAAGAAAGAGCTAGAGAAAAATAAAAAAACTACAGCGGCTAAAGATTCAAAGGACGTAGCGAAGGAGAAACAAGGACCGATTATGGTAGAGATTATTAATGCCAGTGGTTCTGATGGTGTTGGCAGTGAGGTTGCCGCCACTTTGAGAGGAATGGGCTTTACTGTTACCGGAGTTTCTAATTTAACCGCCGGTTATAAAAATACCGTTGTTATTAGTAACACGTCAGATGAAGCTGTTACCGGAAAATTCTCAGGCTTGCCGTTTAACTATTCTTTACAGATTAATAAAGATGATTCTACTACTCCACAAGCAACAGTGGTTATAGGTAAAGATTATTTAGGTAAATAAGTTATAAATGCTCCAGTTAAAAAACTGGAGCATTTTCAAAAAAATTTCAAAATATATAGAAAATATCTTGAAAAAGTTATATTATTAACTAGTATCAAGCCTCTGAGGACAAAGGGGTGGTTAAAAATGGTTTTTTATCCGATAAACCTTAATATTAAGGATAAAAAATGTGTTGTGATTGGTGGTGGTATTATTGCCACCCGTAAAATAAAATCGTTATTAGTAGCGCAGGCCCAGGTGCTTGTTATTAGCCCACAGGTCACAAGTATCATACAGACATTAATTGATAACCAAAAAATTAATTATATAGCGAGAGATTATCAAGCAGGCGATATTAAAGGTTGCTTTTTAGTTATTTGTGCGACAAATAACAAAGCAGTTAATAAAATGATTGCTGAAGAAGCAGAGAGCCTGGGTTTATTGTTTAATGTAATAGATGATAGTACTGACAGCAATTTTACTGTTCCGGCAGTTATCAGAAGAAATGATTTACTGTTAACTGTTTCCACCAATGGTAAGAGTCCGGCGGTTGCTAAACAAATAAAAGCAGAATTAAGTTTAATATATGGTGAAGAATACGGTTATTTTTTAAACTTGATAGCAAAATATCGTCAAGAACTGAAAACTAAGGTTAAAACCAGCAAGGAACGAGAATGTTTTTGGCGAGATAATCTTAATAAAGACATACTTACCTTATTGAAAGAAGGTAAGTTAGATGAGGCGGAGGCTAAGATAAAAGATGCAATTGGTAGTTTTGGGGCTAAATCATAAAACAGCACCAGTTGGAATTAGAGAGTGTTTCTCTTTTTCCGAAGAACAAGTTCGCATTGCGTTAAGACATATTAACAAAGCTGATGATATTCATGAAGGAGTTATTCTTTCAACCTGTAATCGTACGGAAATATATGCGGTAGTTGATGATCCGGAAGAGGCACTAGCAGTATTGCTAGACTTTTTTTCTGATTTATCTTCTGAGACTGATCAAGCAGAGGAATATTTTTTCTATCATTGTGGCGAAGCCTGTATTAAGCACCTGTTTCGTGTAGCGGCAAGTTTGGATTCACTGGTTATTGGTGAAGGACAAATTTTAAGCCAAGTAAAAAAAGCTTATGCGGTAGCAAAAGACATTGGTGCGACTAGTACAGTGCTTAATACTTTATTTCATCGAGCGATTGCTGTTGGTAAAAGAGTCCGCACTGAGACCAGAATTGCCTATAGTGCGGTTTCAGTAAGTTATGCTGCGGTAGAATTGGCGAAAAGTGTATTAGGTGATTTAACAAATATTAATGTATTGTTGCTTGGAGCCGGACAAATGGGTGAGTTGACGGCAAAGCATTTGGTGGATAGTGGTGTTGCCAATGTTTTTGTATCTAACCGAAAATATGAAAAAGCGGTGGCATTGGCGGAAAAAATTAATGGTAAACCGGTAATCTTTGAAAACTTTATGAAGTCAGCGCTTGAAACTGATATTGTAATAACTTCAACTGGTGCCCCACATTATATTGTTAATGCGTGGGATACTGCTAGTTTGATGAAAAAGCGTAAAGGCAAGTCGATTATTTTTATTGATATTGCCGTGCCACGCGATGTTGAGCCGGAGGTTGCGGGAATTAGTGGTGTTACCTTATATAATATTGATGACTTAGAAACAGTTGTTGATAGTAATATTAAAGTTCGGGAACAAGAAGCAAAAGCGGCGACGAAAATAGTTAATGAAGAAGTAGAAGATTTAGTTAATAAATTTAAATATTTATCGTTTAGACCAATTATGGCCTTATTAACCGATAAAGCAGAACGAATCAGACAGCGTGAAATGAAACGTGCTCTTACCAAATTACCGGATTTACCAGCGGAGCAGAAAAAGATCATGGAAAGTATGTCTAAAATGATTATTAGAAAAATATTGCGTGATCCGATGGTTAGGATTAATGGTGCTGCCGGCACCGGTAATGAGCAATATTATATGGATGCGATTGCTGATTTATTTAAGTTAGAGACTATAGGGGAGACAAGAAACAGTGAAAGAAAAAATAATTATCGGTACGCGCAGCAGTAAGCTGGCGTTATGGCAGGCTCATCATATTGCGGATTGCTTACGCAATCAGTATCAAGGTTTAATTGTAGAAATAAAACATATTATGACTACCGGTGATAAAATTTTAGATGTTCCATTAGCTAAAATTGGCGGGAAAGGTCTATTCACCAAGGAATTGGAAGTAGCGATGTTATCGGGAGAAATTGATTTAGCGGTACATAGTCTGAAAGATATGCCGACCGTATTACCGGAAGGTTTAATATTAGCGGCAATTACTAAGCGCGTTGATCCCGGAGATGCGTTGGTAGCACCAACATATAAAACTTTAGATGATTTACCACATGGTGCTAAAATAGGTACCTCCAGCTTGCGCCGTAAAGCGCAGCTATTAAGTTATCGTCCGGATTTACAAATCAGTGATTTACGCGGGAATGTTGATACTCGCTTAAATAAATTAATTAGTGAAAATTTAGACGGGATTGTATTAGCGGCAGCCGGCTTGAAAAGATTGGGCTGGGAAGAAAAAATAACGCAAATTATTCCACAACAAATCTGTTTACCAGCAGTGGGACAAGGGGCTTTAGCGATTGAAACCAGAGCTGATGATACTGTTATGCATGAACTGCTAGCCTTTCTAAATAATACTGATAGTTTTTATGCTACTACCGGCGAACGAGCTTTTTTACGAACAGTAGAAGGTGGTTGCCAAGTACCAGTGGGTGTCTATGGGACTGTTGAAAATGATTTATTGGAATTAGAGGCTGTTATTGCTACGGTTGATGGCAAAACAATTATTAGAGATAAAATAAAAGGTGAGACCAAAACAGCAGAGTTTTTAGGGGAAGAACTAGCAAGAAAAATGCTAGCGGCCGGCGGCTTAAAAATTATGACTGACTTAGGTTGTATGTAATAACGACGCATTAAAAATCTAATCTGGTATTAGATCATTAATGCGTTTATATTTAGGAGGATATTATGGGAATTGTTTATTTAGTTGGAGCAGGTCCGGGAGACTATCGTTTAATCAGTGTTAAGGCTTGCGATTGTATAAAAGAAGCGGATACTATTGTGTATGATAGATTGGCCGATGATCGTCTGCTAAGTTATGCTAAGAAAAATGTTGAGTTAATATATGTTGGGAAAGCTTCTAGTAATCATACAATGAAGCAAGAAGATATAAATCAGTTATTGGTTGATAAAGCCAAAGAAGGTAAGGTTGTTGTAAGATTAAAAGGCGGAGACCCGTTTGTTTTTGGTCGTGGTGGCGAAGAAGCTCTTTTATTGGTAGAAAACAAAATTCCGTTTGAAATTGTTCCGGGCATAACTTCGGCTATTTCCGTACCGGCCTATGCTGGAATTCCGGTTACGCATCGAGGCGTAGCGACATCGTTTGCCGTTATAACCGGACATGAAGATCCTACCAAAGCTAAGTCCAACATGAAGTGGGATAAATTAGCGACCGGTGTTGATACCTTAGTATTCTTAATGGGGGTAGAAAATCTACCGCATATTACCAGCAAATTAATTGAAAATGGTCGTAGTGCGGAAACTCCGGCGGCTGTTATCAGATGGGGTACTAAACTAGAGCAAGAAGTATTAGTAACTACGGTAGGGGAAGCGGCGACAGCTGTAGCAACTAAAAAAATGAAACCGCCGGCTATTTTTATCGTAGGTGATGTTGTTAACTTAAGAGAACACTTAGCATGGTTTGACAATAAACCGCTGTTTGGTAAAACTGTATTGGTGACCAGAGCTAGAGAACAAGCTAGTGCGTTGACTTTTAAATTAGAAAATTTAGGTGCAAAATGTATTGAAGCTCCGGTAATAAAAATTACCGATCCTGATTCCTATGCTGAACTAGACAATGCTATTAATCAAATTGCTGATTATCAGTGGTTAATTTTCACCAGTGCGAATGGTGTAGAATACTTCTTTAATAGATTGCAGGAGCAAGGTAAAGATAGCCGAGTTATTAATGCGAAAGTTGTGGCAATTGGTGTTGCGACAGCTCAAGCCTTAAGAAATCAAGGGATTATTGCTGATATTGTACCAGTGGAATTTGTGGCGGAAGGAATTGTTGAAGCTATTAAAGCTATGGTTCAAACCGGTGATAAGGTCTTGATACCACGAGCTAAAGTTGCACGGGAAGTTTTACCGCAAAAACTTAGAGAATTAGGAGCGATAGTTGATGTAGCGACTGCTTATCAAACAGTAATTGGTGATGCTGATAAAGCTGATATTATTGCTAAAATAGAGAATCAGGAAATTGACTTGATTACTTTTACCAGTTCCTCGACAGTAACTAATTTAATAGAGATGTTAGGACCTGAGGCGAAAAAATTGATCAATAGTTGTAAAACCGCTTGCATTGGTCCAATTACGGCCAAGACTTGTAGCGATAATGACATTGCAACTAATGATATAGCAACAGACTATACTATTGAGGGCTTAACTGAAATTGTTTTGAAGATACTGGAGAAAAAATAAGAAATTTCGGAGGTAAGAAAATGTTATTACGACCAAGACGCATGAGAAGTTCTGAGGGAATACGTAGTTTGGTTCGAGAAACAATAATTACACCTGATGATTTTGTCTATCCGTTATTTATTGTTCCCGGAAAAAATATTAAAAAAGAAATAACGAGCTTGCCAGAGTGCTATCACTTATCGGTAGATCAAGCAGTTGAAACGGCTAAAGAAGCTTATTCGCTGGGTATTACAGCGGTAGAAGTGTTTGGTTTGCCGGAATATAAAGATGAACAAGGTTCAAGTGCCTGGGCTATGAGTAGTCCGGTACAACAGGCGATAATGGCGATAAAAAAAGCTCTACCAGCACTAACTGTGGTTAGCGATGTTTGCTTGTGTCAATATACTAGTCATGGGCATTGTGGCTTGATTAAAGATAATTATGTCACTAATGATGAAACTTTACCATTATTGGCAAAGGTGGCTGTTAGTCAAGCGGAGGCGGGAGCGGATATTGTAGCACCTTCTGACATGATGGATGGTAGAGTTTTAGCAATTCGCCAAGCCTTAGATGATAAGGGCTATGATAATGTTTCGATAATGTCTTATACTGTAAAATATGCGTCAGCTTATTACGGTCCGTTTCGTGAAGCTGTTAATTCTGCACCGAAATTTGGTGATCGTCGTTCTTATCAAATGGATCCAGCGAATGTACGTGAAGCTTTTAAAGAAGTGGACTTAGATACCATAGAAGGTGCCGATATTATAATGGTTAAGCCGGCATTATCTTATTTGGATGTTATCACTAAAGTCAAAGAATATACTAATTTACCGGTAGCAGCTTACAATGTCAGTGGCGAATATGCCATGATTAAAGCGGCAGCTCAACAAGGCTGGATTGATGGCGATAGAGTGATGATGGAAACGTTACTAAGTATGAAACGAGCAGGAGCTGATATCATCATAACTTATCATGCTTTAGAAGCCGCCAAGTTATTAGCAAAGTTATAGTGAGGAGATTACAATGAATTTAGATTTAACAAAATCACAAGAAGCTTTTGCTGAAGCAAAACAATATATCCCGGGCGGTGTTAACAGTCCGGTTCGATCATTTCGCAATGTAGGGATAACACCACCCTTTATCGCTAAAGCTAAAGGCAGTAAAATATATGATATTGATGGTAATGAATATATAGACTATGTATTGTCTTGGGGGCCGATGATTGTTGGTCATGCGCATGACAATGTTGTGACTGCCTTACAACAAGCAGCGCAAAACGGTACTAGTTATGGTGCACCGACTTTATTAGAGACGGAATTGGCTAAACAAATTACCGAATTAATGCCGTCGATGGAATTAATCAGGATGGTTAACTCCGGCACAGAAGCAACGATGAGTGCCTTGCGCTTAGCTAGAGCATATACTAATCGTAATAAAATCATAAAATTTGAAGGATGCTATCATGGTCATCATGACAGTTTATTAGTAAAAGCGGGATCAGGGGCAACTACTTTTGGAATGCCGGACAGTCCCGGAGTACCGACTAGCATTGCAGAAAATACCATTACTGTGCCATACAATAATATTGAGATCATAACAGAAGTATTGGCTAAGCACAGTGCTGATATTGCGGCAGTAATTATTGAACCAGTTGCCGGTAATATGGGGTTAGTACTACCGAAACAAGGATATTTACGGAAGTTGCGAGAAATTACAGCAGAACATGGCGTATTATTAATTTTCGATGAAGTTATGTGCGGATTCAGAGTAGCATTAGGTGGCGCACAAGCGGCCTATGGTATTAGTCCTGATTTAACTTGTTTAGGCAAAGTAATTGGTGGTGGTCTACCGGTAGGGGCCTATGGCGGAAAGCGTGAAATTATGGAAATGATTTCACCGGCTGGTGCTGTCTATCAAGCCGGTACACTAAGCGGGAATCCCTTAGCTATGACAGCAGGGCTGGCGACGTTTAAAATATTAACGGAAATTCCGGAAAATATTAAACAACCTGATTATAGCCGTCAATTGACAATCAAGACTAAAAAATTGGTGATGGGGATGCAACAAATGGCAAAAGAAGCTGGGTTAAATTTGCAATTTAATCAAGCTGGTTCGATGTTTGGGTTGTTCTTCACAGCAGAAGAAGTCTATGATTATGATAGTGCTAAAACTGCAGATTTAACTGCTTTTAATATTTACTTTACCAGTATGTTAGAGCAGGGAATTTATTTAGCACCATCACAATTTGAAGCAGCTTTTATGTCAGGTGCTCATAGTGATGAAGATATTGATAAGACTATCTTAGCTAGCAAAATTGCGTTTAAAAAAGTAGCACAATATTATAACAGTAAATAAAACAACAAGACCAACTATTTTGTCATAGTTGGTCTTGTTGTTTTATTAAGCAATAGATTTTTTTGTTCCATCGTCGTGGCTAGTTTAATTTTATCAAGAACAGTTAAATTCATAATCGTTAAAATTTGCATTAAGCAGCTGTTAAGATGATTGGAATTTTTAATGACAAAATCAGCATCTTTCCATTCATCAGGATCATTACTTTTGTAATAATAGTCAATTCTACTTTCAGCAAACTCTAATGTTTCATCTCGTTTCATAATTCGATCAATAATTTGCTGACGGGTGGACATAACATAAATTGAAACAACTCTGTGTTTAAACAAGTTCTTCATTTTTATTAAACCTTTTTTATTCATTACCAACACCACTGGTTTGCCGGTTTTTAATTTGCTAGTCAAGATTGGTTGACTGATGCCGAAAAAATTTCCATCATAGACAATCCGCTCAAACAGTTCATGGTGATAAAAGTTAGTTTTGTCAGTAAAAAAGTAATCAATACCATCTCTTTCGTAGGGACGACTTAATCTGGTAGTATGGCTGACAACTCTTTCGACGCCGAATTTATACAATAAGTTAGCAAGGGTTTTTTTCCCTGAGGCTGGTGGTCCGTATAAAACATATATTTTGCTTAAAGGTTTAAGTTTCAATAGCTATAACACCTCGCTAGTATAATTATTAGAAAATAATGGATGGTAGAATAGTCCTACTACAATTATATAGGGGTCAGATAAAATAATAAAGGGCTTTAAATAAAAAAACTGGCAGAGCTTTAACTAAAGGCTCTGCCAGTTTTTTATGGAGTTACAATAACATCAATTTTATCGCCAGGTTTTACAACGCTGGTATATTCAGCCGGTAATGAATTTAGTAAAATTTCAATCCTTGAAGCTTGAGCCGGCGGTTGATAATTGGTTGCCAACAAAACATCGCTGATTAAAATTGTTTGGACAATACCGGTTTCGTAAGTAACAACATCATTGTCAGCAATACTGCAATCACCGGTAGCTACTTCGTTGTTAACCGTAATAATGGTTTCACCTTGTCCGATATTAAATGGTTTATTATTGAAGTAAATATTTATACCGGTATTGATGGTATCAAGATTAACGATATCCTTAACAGTAGGTGCTGGCGGTAAGTTAATAATGATATAGTCATTTTCATTGATAATAGTCGATAATGAAGCAATATTATTATTAACTAATAATTCAGGATATAGTGTATGGCGTTTTTCTTCACCATTTACCATAACAGTAAACTCTTGTTTGGTAGGGTTAAAACCGGCACTAACGAGAATTTCACCAAGTTGATTCGGCATTCTGAAATATAATTCATCGCGATCTTTTAAAGCTTTATTATCAGTAGTTACAATATCATTGATTTTGACAATAGGTTTAATAATATATTCGGTATTATTGATATAGATTTTGTAGCTGTTTTTTAATTCTACAAAATCAGATACTTTAACTTTAGGGCTAGCACCATCAACGCCAGGGATTGCCACTATCACATCGTTATTTGATAATTCGGTGGTCAAATCTGCTTTTTCACCATTTAGCGTTAATTGAGCTGGTGTACCCATACTGCCGGAGAGAAATTTGGTTGTACCATTAATTTTTAGTGTGATTCCTAAACCTGGTTTGCCTTGCATAGTACGAATCGAAATACCGCTGGCTAACAGGGCGTCAGTTATCGTTAATTTACTCAAATTAAATAATTTAATGTTTTTATTATTAACACTAATATTAATAAAATTTAAATTTTGTGATGAGGCTATTTTTAAAATTCCTAGTGGCGTCACTGCATCTGAGGTTTGTAAGTCTGGTGGGATACTTTCAATACCACTAATCGCTTCAGCCGTTCTCACAGCGATGCGATTAGGAGCAACATCTAGTGCTTGAGCTAAGGCTTCTGGTAATAATGGTGTCAAGGCTCCACCACCGACTAATAACACTGCTTGCGGAGCAGTAGAATTATTTAACGACAAAATTTGTTTAGCGATAGCTTGGGCAAGATCAGCGACTACCGTGATAACAGAATCAATTATTTCTGTTGGTGCTAGTTTATGTTCTAACCCCAAAATATCAGTGAAACTTAATTTTTTTTGCTTACTGTTTAAAATTTTGCGTTTTAAAACTTCGGCGACATTGAAATCTAATAGAAATTTTTGCGAGATTGCTTCGGTAATTTCATCACCGGCATATGGTACCATGCCGTAGCCGATGATTGTTCCGTTATTAGTGATTGCAACATCAGAGGTTCCGGCACCAATATCAACTAACGCTAAGTTAAGATGACGCATTGTTTGAGGAATTAGAACATTAATTGCTGCGATTGGCTCTAATGTTATGGCTGACATTTCTAGACCAATGGAGTCAAGAGCCGCTTGCATAGAGTCAATAACTTGGCGTGGTAAAAACGTGGCAATTACTTCGATTTGTGCCAATTTACCACGTTGACCAATCAAGGTTTTGAGTTGAATGCCGTCTAAGGTATATTTGATAGTACTAAAACCAACACAATAATAAAGAGTTGGATCATCAATAGTATTAGAATTAGCTAATTTATGTTGAGCATTTTGAATTGCAGCAAATTCTAAAGACAATTCATCATCGCGGGTTATTATCTCAGCTACTTCAAGGCTGGCTTCAGCATTAATAGTATAAAGTGCTCGGCCGGCCGCTGCTACGGCTACTTTAGTTAAAGGACCGGCTTTTTTTTCTAGTTCATTTTTCACATGACCTAATACGGCTGCAACCTCAGGCACGTCATGAATTTGCCCATCAAGCATAGCTCTGGTATGATGCTCTTTTCGTTCAGCGGATATTATTTTGATATTGTTGCCAATTTGTTCGCCAACAATGCCCACCACACTACGAGTGCCGATATCAAGTGAAAATAATAAGTTTTTTTCCATAATAACTCCTTCACTACATATAAAACGCTTTAAATATTTTTAACTTCGCTATAATAATAAAAAAATCCTTTGATTTTTTAGCAAATATATAGGAATATATTATTTTATTATAAATATACTATATTTAATGTTGAAAATTTAGTACAATAAATGTATATGTTCAGTTTTGGAGGTAATTGTGAGTAATATACATATTGTAATTGATAGTACGGCTCATGCAGGTAGCGAGTTTATTAGCCAACATGAAAATTTGCATGTTGTTCCTTTAAAATTATTTTTAGGCGATAAAGAATATAATGAAAATGAAATAACTAATGAAGAATTATTTACTAAAGTAAAAGAAACTAAAGTTTTCCCGAAAACATCACAGCCACCATTAGGTGAGTTTGTGAATTTATTTACCGAACTTACGGCAGCAGGCAATAAAATTATTGTTATTACAGTAGCGGCGGGCTTAAGCGGTACGATTCAAGGAGCGACTAATGCTGCTAATATGGTCAATAAAAAAGATATTAAAGTTATTGATTCCGGAACAACGGCGGTTGGAATTTTGCGTTTAGCCGAAAAAGCCGTTGATATGGTTGAGCGTGGTTTAGAATTTGAGGAAATAATAGAAAAGCTAGAGCAATGTGCGAAGGCGACTAAAACGGTGGTAATAACAAATACTTTGGAGTATTTACATAAAGGTGGACGAATTGGCGGAGCATCAGCGTTATTCGGCACGATAATGCAAATAAAACCGATAATGAAATTATCTGAAGGGAAAGTTACTGTGATTGACAAGGTTAGAACTCGCAGTAAGTCCATCAACAGAATAGTAGAAGAATTATCACAGCATAAAGGCTTTGATCATATTGGTATTGCACATATTACAGCGTATGATGAAGCCTTGGCCCTCCAGGAAAAATTACAAGAAATTTATCCTAATACTAAGATTACTGTAACTACTGGTGGTGCAGTATTGGCATCTCATTTGGGACCTGGTGTGCTAGCGTTGATATATCAGGAGGAGATATAATGGGTGATGACAATATGAATAATGGTAAGGAAGTTATTACAGGTTCTGATTATCGTCAAATGATAAATGGAGCATATAATGCTTTTTTACAGGAATACGAAAATATTAATAGGCTAAATGTTTTTCCGGTGCCGGATGGTGATACCGGTACTAATATGCTACAAACTTTAAAAGCCGTAACCAGAGCTGTTTCACAAGCTCCGGAAACCAGTATTGGTTCTCTTAGTAAGAGAGCAGCTGATAGTGCTATTATGGGAGCGCGAGGAAATTCTGGCGTAATTTTATCACAAATATTTCGTGGTCTTGGTCGAGGCTTAGCCGGAAAAGAAGTTGCTGGTTCCTCTGAATTAGGGAAGGCTTTTCAATATGCGGTATTATATGCCTATCGTTCAGTTTCAAAACCAGTTGAGGGCACAATTTTAACAGTAGCCAAAGGCATTGCCAAGGGTGCACACCGTGCGGTTCGGAGTGATTTACCAATTAATGAAATCCTACAAGCGGCGATTAAAGCTGGTAATGAAGAATTAGCGAAAACGCCGGAGTTATTGCCAAGTCTTAAGGCTGCTGGAGTTGTTGATGCCGGTGGTAGGGGCTTAATCGTATTTTTAGAAGGGTGTTTGCAAGGGTTAGATGGTGAGTTTACGGCCCCAGAAACCGCGATTGATTTAAAATTGGAACCGGTATTAGCAACTACCGATTTTGAAATTGCTCGGCCGTACTGTACGGAGTTTATTGTGAAAAATACAAAGGTTCCGGTGAAAGAAGTCAGAAAAACCTTAGAAAATATGGGTGATTCAATGGTGGTAGCAGGGACTGATGATGTCTTAAAAGTCCATATTCATACCGATCATCCTGGTAGTGTTTTGGAATTGGCTATTTCCTGGGGGACTTTACATGATATCAAAATTGATAATATGGCAGATCAACATCATGAAAAGATGTCAGCACACCTTAATAAAGATTTAAAGAAAATCGCAATAATCAGTGTTTCAGCTGGTGATGGTATCGGCAAAATGATGGAAGAACTTGGGGCGGATATAACAATTGCCGGTGGGCAGAGTATGAATCCGGCAGTAGAGCAATTTATTGATGCGATTCATGGGGATATTGCGGAAAAATACATAATTTTACCAAACAATAGCAATATTGTATTATCAGCCGCTCAAGTTAAAAAATTGGTTGGCGATAAGGTTGAAGTAATTCCGACGGTTAATACGCCACAAGGCATGGCAGCTTTGATGGTTTTTAATCCTGAACTTGATATTGAAACTAATGTTAATAATATGACTGAAAATATGAAAAATGTTAAATCAGCAGCTATTACTACTGCTGTGCGCGATAGTATTGTAGACGGTGAAGTTGTTAAAGAAGGCAAGCATATTGGGGTTGTTGGTAATAAAGTTTTAGTATATGGTGATGAGTTAGGCAATGTTTTAAATGACACTGTTAAAACATTATTAAATGAAGAGACGGAAATTGTCAGCTTATATTATGGTAATAATTTGACAGCTGATGAAGCGCAAGAATATGCTGATAAATTAAGATTGGAATTATCTGAGGTAGAAGTTGAAATCTATGAAGGTCAGCAACCACATTATTATTTTCTGATTAGTGTAGAATAAAAGAGGTTGAATAGGGTTGTTATAGCAACCCTATTTTCTTTGAGTAAAAGGAGTAAAAATGTTAATTGATTTAAGCATAAAAGAATTTTTCAAAAAGATGTCCTCGAAAGATGTGCCAGGTGGTGGCAGTGGAGCAGCCTTGGTAGGTACAACCGGAGTTAGTTTACTGTTAATGGCGGCTGAGATGGGGCAACAAGAAGGTTATAATTTAAAGCAGTATATTGAAGATTTACAGAAGCTACAACAATCATTGCTACAATACATTGATGAAGATGCGAAAGTATTAAGTAATGCTTTACCGAAGTTAACTGCGGTCGGTGCGGACGGCAATAAAGATGATTGGAACAGTGTTCTAGCAGAAGCTGTCGCAGTGCCAATTAATATTGCTACTGCCGGCGTAAAAGCGTTGAAAATTGCGCAAGAAATGCTGAATAACGCGCCTCATATTTTGATTTGTGATATGACGTTTGCCGCTATTGCTTGTCATAGTAGTATTCAAGGTGCAATATTATTAGCGAATCTAAATATTTCACTGTTTCGTGATAATCAAGAGTTAACTGATCAATATAACCAACAAATTATTATGCTCAATGATGAGGCTAATATGTTAATTCAAGCAATAAATAGACAATAAAAAACAAGTGCAGAATTTATTTATAATCTGCACTTGTTTTTTTATTCTGTTGGTACTTGTTTTAAGCTAAGGCCGATTCGGTTGCGTTCAGGTTCAACATTGATGATCATAACATCAATAACATCGCCAACTGATACTATATCTAAGGGATGCTTAAAATATTTATGACTTAGTTCAGACCGGTGAATCAGACCGTTGGTTTTGATACCGATATCAACGAAAACACCAAAATCGGTGACATTGTGAACTGTGCCTTTTAACACCGTTCCAACAACAATGTCAGATAACTTCACAATGTTTTTTCTCGTTAGTGGGGCTGGTAAATCCTCACGCGGGTCGCGTCCAGGTTTTGTTAATGCCTCTAAAATATCGCGAATTGTTGGGATACCGGCTGTTAATTCTTCCGCTAAAGCTTCAATATTGGCGGTTTGGATTACCTCTTTTAAGGCTACTAACTTCTCTTTTGTTTTTAGATCCTTGATGTCAAAGCCGAACTTAGCTAAAATTTGTTCGGTTAAAGGATATGATTCCGGATGGACAGGTGTGTTATCAAGAGGGTAATCACTTTGCGCCAATCTTAAAAAGCCGGCACATTGTGTAAAGGCTGCTTGCCCTAGTCGTGGAACTTTTAATAATTGTTTGCGATTTTTAAAGGTACCATTTTCATCACGAAAAGATATAATGTTTTTGGCAACAGTGGCATTAACTCCAGCGACATGGCGTAACAATTCACTGGAGGCAGTATTTAATTCTACCCCAACATGATTTACCGCTGATTCAATAACGGTATCTAAAGTGGCTGAGAGCTCTTTTTGATTAACATCATGTTGATATTGTCCCACGCCAATTGATTTAGGATCAATTTTAACCAATTCTGCTAACGGATCTTGTACGCGACGAGCAATGGAAATAGCTCCTCTAATCGTAACATCATAGTCCGGTAATTCTGCTACGGCTAATTTTGAAGCGGAGTAGACCGATGCTCCGGCTTCATTGGTAATTAGATAATGAACATCTAAATTATTATCACTGATAAGTTTAGCGGTGAACTCTTCGGTTTCATAAGAAGCTGTGCCATTACCGATAGAAATTAGACCGACGTTGTGTTTTTTTATTAAAGACAACATTTTTTCGGCGGATTTTATTTTTTCACCCTCGCTGGCAGTCAGATATAAAACACCGTGATCTAAGACTGCACCGGTAGGACTGATAATCGCAACCTTACAACCGGTACGATAGCCGGGATCTAGACCCATAACATTATAGCCGGCTAGTGGCGCTTGCAGTAGCAATTGCTTTAAGTTTAAACCAAAAACTTTAATCGCTTGTTGCTCGGCATTTTCTGTTAATTGAGTGCGAATTTCCCGCTCTAGCGATGGTAATAATAATCGCTTATAGCCATCGGTTAAAGCAGTGATAATAGTTTGACTAAAGTTAGAGGTAGTTTTAATAATTTGCTGACCAATTAAGGCAATATTATTATCATGGTCAGTTAATAACTTAACTTTCAAAATATCTTTTTTTTCACCACGGTTAATTGCCAAAATTCGGTGTGAGGGCAAGGTGTTAACTGCTTCGCTATATTCAGCATACATTAAAAAAGGCTTGATAAGCTCAGGATCTTCTGAATTTAATTCGGTTGCAATTTGTCCTTTTTGCCATAATTGACGGCGAATTAGTGCTCTAATTTGTGCTTGTTCACAGACCGTCTCAGCAATAATATCCATCGCACCGTTGATAGCATCTTCGAGACTGTTAACTTCAAGGTCGGCATTAATAAAGTCAGTAGCGATAGCTTCTAAATTATTGGCATTATCTTGAGCTAATATTAATTCGGCTAGTGGCTCTAACCCTTTTTCTTTAGCAATGGAGGCTCTAGTTCTTTTTTTCGGACGGAAGGGTAGATAAATATCTTCTAATTCTTGCAGTTTAATACTTTTTTCGATAGCACTAGTTAGTTCAGGGGTAAGTTTACCTTGCTCTTCGATACTAGCTAAAATTTCTTCTTGACGTTTTACTAAATTTCGTAAATACTGTGTTCTTTCTTCGATATGTCGAATGTGTTCTTCGGTTAACTCGCCCGTTACTTCTTTACGATAACGTGAAATAAACGGGATAGTATTACCGCTATCTAATAAGTCAATAGTAGCGTTGACTTGTTGCTCTTTAATCTTTAACTCTTGGGCTATTAAACGTGAAATATCGTTTAAAACCATCTCATCACCAACCTTTAATATTTTAGGCTATTATATCATAAAAAATAAGTTTAAAAAATCAAGCTACAAAAGTCGTCAATAGTTGACATGAATTATAAAATTTAATATTATGGTACTAATAGATAATATTTATCCACTACCAATATTTTACTGATTTTTGCAAGATAGTGGCATTTCTGAAAGCGGGGACAATATGGAAAAGAAGTATGTAACAAAATTGTTACGGCAACAAGGCTTTAAGGTGACGCCTCAAAGAATTGCTGTATATTCAGTACTGGCAAATTCGAAGGAGCATCCTAATGCTGAAATGATTTATAACCAATTAAAGCCGATGTATCCTACCATGAGTTTGGCGACAGTATATAAAACGGTAGAGATTCTTCGTCAAATTGGTTTGGTACAATTTTTAAATGCCGGGGAAGATAGCTTCCGTTATGATGCCAGAGTCGATGCTCATTCCCATGTGCAATGTACAGAGTGCAAAAGAGTGGATGATATTGAAATTGAAGAGACTTCATTACTTAAAAATATAGATGCTAGCACGGAATATAAATTGACAAAACATCAGTTTTATTTTTATGGTATTTGTCCCGGTTGTCAACAAACTCAACTTAATAAATGTGTATAAAAAATGCGACAATTTAATTATTGTCGCATTTTTCTGTGGCTAAGTCTTCTTCGTCAGCATTTAATTCTGCATTTAGCTTATCATAATTTAATTCATTTTCCCATTTTGAAATTGCCAGTGTTGCTACGCCGTTACCAATTAAATTAGTTAAAGCCCTGGCTTCTGACATAAAGCGGTCAATTCCCAAAATTAATGCCAGTCCGGCAACAGGGATTGTTGGTACAACTGATAAAGTTGCGGCTAAGGTGACAAAGCCACTGCCGGTAACACCGGAAGCACCCTTAGAAGTTAGCATTAACACTGCTAAAATTGTTAATTGTTGCAATAATGTTAAATCGGTATTAGTGGCTTGGGCGACAAACAACGCCGCCATTGTAAGATAGATAGAGGTTCCATCTAAATTAAAGGAATAGCCGGTGGGGATTACCAAGCCTACGACGGACTTAGAACAGCCTAAATCTTCAAGCTTGTGCATAATTCGCGGTAAAACGCTTTCAGAGGAGGAAGTACCAAGTACTATTAGTAGTTCGTCTTTAATATAAGTAATGAAATCTAAAATATTAAAGCCGATATATTTAGATATTGCCCCTAAAACTACAAAAATGAACAGTAAACAGGTTAAATAAAATGTGCCCATTAGTTCAGCTAAAGGACCTAATGATTTTAAACCATAATTACCAATGGTAAAAGCCATTGCCCCAAAAGCACCCAGTGGTGCAAAGCGCATAATAATATTGATTATTTTGAAAAATACCTGTGAGATGTCTTCAATAATAGTTAGCAATTTTTTGCCTTGAGGTCCTAGTGCCGATAAAGCAAAGCCAAATAATACTGAGAAAAATAATACTTGTAAGATATCGCCTTTGGCAAAAGCATCAACGACCGTAGAGGGAATTATATTTAACAAAAAATCCGCAAACCCATGATTGCTAGAAGCAGCTTTGGTATAATTGGCTACGGAAGCTGGATCTAAGGAGCTAACATCAACATTCATATTGGAACC
>JAGPMH010000028.1 GCA_018052945.1 Negativicutes bacterium
TTATGTCCTACGCATTGATGGAACAACAAGAAGCCAAAGCTCATGTTCCAACGGTAGTATTGATGGGTGAAAATAATAGCATTGCCAAAATCCACGCCGGCGAACACGAACGCCAATTAAGTTAAACCAAAAAGCTTTTAGGAGAAAATCCTAAAAGCTTTATTTTTTACATAAAAATATTCTTTTGTAATAATATAAATTTAAGCTTGTTGGATATAAAGAATCTTTGATATGATATTAGTACTAAATAGAAAAGGAAAATATAGTATGTATAACTTTGATGAATTAACAAGTATTTCGTTATTGATTTCTCTTTATATAGCTGTTGCTTTTTATATTTATTTTCAGCAAAAACGAGAATGGAAAAATATAGTTGAACATATTAGAGATAGTATGCCGGTTTCCGATAATTCTATTGGTGTTGCAGTGTTTGTGATAGTGTTGATTTTACCAATAGTAATGACGGTTTTTCATCTCAAGAAGTTTTTGTTAAAAATCAAACTGTTAAATGAACCTGATACTGAAGAAATAACTGATGATGCGAAATATTTTATAAAAAAATATTATCCGGAAATTGAGCAAGATTTAGAAGGTATTTCTGTTGAGATAATTTATGAAAATCTTGATATTTTACTTAATAGTATTAGCGACCTTTTGATTAATGGCTTTGGAGAAAGCGAAGTATTGAGAGTGCGAAATGTTGTTAGAAAATTGGTAGTTTCTGAAGAGGAAGAAGAAAAAATAAGTTTTTATATTAAACATGAAGGTATTACTAGTATGTTGGTAATTGAGTTTATAAAAAAGAAACTTAATTATTTTGAGATAACTTTTTATGTAAAGCAAGAGTTAGCTAAATTGTTTAATGAAAAAATTGATAATTATCATACAAAATTAAAATAGATAATAACAATGAAAAAATCATTGCTATTATCTATTTTTTTGCTGAAATTCTTTTGGTGAAAGATGATGCATTTTTTTAAAGGCACGTGAAAAACTGGAATAGTCATTAAAGCCACAGTTTAATGCAGCGGTGGTAATATTATCACCGTCTTTAATGAGTTGCGAAGCCTTATACAGTCGTTTTTGTAAGATGTAGTTATGGATACTATAGCCGGTATGTTTTTTGAATTTTCGCATTAAATGAGCTTTGCTTAAGTAGAATATTGTTGAAATTTTATCGACATTTAAGTCTTCGCTGATATTGTTATTGAGATAGCTTAAAATATCACAGATAACTTGATCATATTCTACATCAGTAGTGCTTTCGATAGGGGTTAGACAAGATCGGTTTAGGTGAACTAAAATTTGCGTTATCAAAGCTGTTTGCAATATTTCTTGAGCAAAAATATTTTCTTGCTGTGCAGAGAGTTGTTGAATTATTGATTTTATGACAGGTAGCTCATCATTCGAAAAACGAATTAGGTTAAAATTGTTTTTTATACTGATATCAAAGCAATTATATAATGGTGCGATATTATGTTGAGAAAAAAAATCAGGTTTTAGCCATAGAATAAAGCGTTGATATGGTGTAGACGGATTAATGCTTAAAGAATGGATAGTATTATGTTTAATTAACAAAATATCCCAGGGTTTAAGCTTGTATATTTTACCTTCAATATGATAGTTTACCTTACCTGATATAAAAAAGATTATTTTATCGAAATCATGGTAGTGATAATCTATTGCTGGAGTGGTAGTATCTTTAATGGCGAAGAATTTATAATTAGCATCTAGATAACTTTTTTTCGGAGTATCGACTAAAATATCGGTATTCATATATAACCTCACAAAAATAAATGTAATTTTATTATAGCATTTTTTGCATAGTTCTTTTGCTATTTTGTGCAAGGACTAAGAATTAATATAATAATATAATTTATTTATAAGATTACTTTATAGGTGGGGATTATGATGTCGTTTGAGTTTGCTAAATATCAAGCATTAGGTAATGACTATTTGGTTATTGACCCTAATAAAACAAAAATAAATTTAACAGTAGAGCAAATAAAGCTGATTTGTGATCGACATTTTGGTATTGGCTCTGATGGTATTTTATATGGACCAATTATTGAAAATAGTCAAATGACAGTTAAAATATTTAATCCTGATGGTAGTGAGGCTGAAAAAAGTGGTAATGGTTTAAGAATCTTTGCCCGCTATTTATATGAGGAAAAATATATTAACCATAAAAATTTTTCGGTTAATACCCTCGGCGGGGTTGTTGGTGTTGAAATTTTGGATGAAACAGCTGATTTTATAAAAATTGATATGGGCACAGCTTCTTTTAACAGTTTAGATATTCCTGTATGCGGAGCAATTAGAGAAGTCATTAATGAAGATTTGGTTATTGATAATAAAAGTTTTAAAATATCGTGCGTATCTATTGGCAATCCTCATTGTGTAGTCTTTTGTGATGAAGTTTCTAAACAAATTGCGATACAGTATGGCGAAAAAATTGAACAGCACAAGCTGTTTCCAGGAAAAATAAATGTGCAGTTTTTAAAGGTTTTGGACAAAAATAATATTCAAATTGAAATATGGGAACGAGGGGCAGGATATACCTTATCTTCGGGCAGTAGTAGTTGTGCAGCAGCCAGTGTTGCGCATAAATTGGAACTTGTGGATAATTCTATTAATGTTCATATGCCAGGTGGTATAATAAAAATAGAAATCCAAGATAATAAGAGCATATTAATGAGTGGTGCTGTAACTAAAATTTGCTATGGAACTGGATTTTGTGTAATAAAAGATGAAATGTAAATGAGTTGCCCCCTGAAAGTTAGAACTAAAAATCTAACTTTCAGGGGGCAGTTTTTTTATTAGTCGATATTTTCAAATTGCATATTGTAGTACTTGGCATATAGACCATTTTGGGTTAATAGTTTTTCATGAGTGCCTTGTTCTTGAATACCGTTATCATTTATAACAATGATTTCATCGGCATTTTTGATAGTGCTTAAACGATGTGCAATAACAATGGTGGTGCGATTAGTGGCAAGTTCCTCTAAAGACTTTTGAATATGTTGCTCACTTTCGTTATCAAGTGCTGAGGTGGCCTCATCTAAAATTAAAATTGGCGGATTTTTCAAGAAAACACGAGCAATCGCTAGTCGCTGTTTTTGACCACCGGATAATTTTACACCGTGTTCGCCAACATGGCTATTATAGCCTTCTGCTAAGCTCATGATAAAGTCATGGATATTTGCCTTTTTAGCAGCGGCTACAATCTCTTCAAAGGTAGCAGTGGGATTACCATATGATATATTTTCTAATACTGTGCCGGCAAACATATAAACATCTTGTTGCACAATACCAATAGCGTTGCGAAGTGATTTTAGGGTTACTGCTTTAATATCAATATCATCAATAGTGATTTGTCCGGAATTTACATCGTAAAAGCGCGGAATTAAGGAACAAAGGGTTGTTTTACCGCCGCCGGAGGGACCGACTAAGGCGATTGTTTTTCCGGCAGGGATTTGTAAATTGACATTATTTAAAACTTCATTTGTTTTGTCATAATAGAAACTAACATTTTCAAATGCTATTTTACCATTGACGGTGGTTAAATCAATAGCATTAGGTGAATTTAAAATTTCAGGTGTTTCATCTAAAATATCAACAAATCGTTTAAAGCTGGCATAGCCTTTTTGAAACTGCTCAGTGGAATTTATTAGTACTTCAATCGGACTAATTAAAATGCCAATATACAAAGCGTAAATCGCTAGATCAGCAATTTGCATGGAATTGCTGGCAATAAGATAACCACCGGCAATTATTACAGCGGTATATAATAAGCCTTGAAAAAAAGAATTACCAGCCTGATAAATTCCCATCATGTTATAGCTGCTTTCTTTTGAACTGAGAAATTCTAAATTACTATCACTAAACTTTGCTTCTTCAATTTCCTCATTAGCAAATGACTTAACAATTCTAATGCCAGACAGGCTATCTTGAACTCTGGCATTGACGGTAGCAATTTTTTTGCGATTATCCATAAATACTTTGTGCATTTTACGATTTTGTAAATAGCTGAAGGCTATCATTATTAATGTGATAATAAAGAGGATTAATGTTAATTTATTATTAATCATTGATAAGAGGATGAACGAGCCGATAATTTTTAGCAAGGAAATAAAAATGTTTTCAGGTCCATGATGTGCTAGTTCTGAGATGTCAAATAAATCGGAAACAATTTTAGACATCATTTCCCCGGTATTGTTTTTATCATAATAAGAAAAGGGTAGGCGTTGGAAGTGATTGAATAAATCTTGGCGCATATCACTTTCCATTCGAGCGCCCATAATATGACCCCAGGATGTAATAAAATATTGACAACAAAAGCGTAAGAGGTACATACCTACAAAGGCAAAGGCGATTAAGGACAGACTGTTAATGATAATGCTAGAGTCTTGTTGGAAGAGATTGTTATTGAAAAACTTTAATAATTGGGGGAATGATAAGTCGATTAGTGAAATTAATAAAGCACAAAACATATCAGCAAAAAATAAAACTTTATAAGGCTGATAATAGCTGATGAATTTTTTGATAATTTTCATAGATGCCTCCGAATTAAATTTAATTATTGGCTTTAGCGATATCTTCAATTAATAATTTAAAGATTACAATGATTGGTACAGCTAAAAACATCCCAAGAACGCCTAAGATTTTACCGAAAAATAATAAGCTGATCATAATGGCGATTGGGTGAATGTTTAAAGTTTTACCAATTAAAAGTGGAAAAATAAGATTGTGATTTATTTGTGTTAAGACTAGGTAAAACACTGATGTTTGAACGGCCAATGAGCTAGAGGTTGTTAAAGTAAATAAAATCCCTAAGCCCGAAGCAAAAGTAGGTCCTATTACTGGAATAAATTCAGCAATTGCTGATAAAAAAGCAAAGACAGAACCATAAGGTAAGCCTAAAACGGTAAAATATATAAAAACGACTGTTCCGGTGATGAAACAAACTGCCAATTGTCCTCTAATATAATAAGTTAAACCTTGAATAATATTAGTTAATAAATTATTAACTCTTTTATTATCTGGTTTGGGGAATAATTGACAGAGAAAAAGTTTGATAGTCTTACCATCGGCTAAGAGGTAAAAGGTGATAAAAATAATCATCACGATATCTAGTAAACTTGAAAAAATATTTACCAATAAGTTTACGGAAGAGGTGATAGCAGAAATACTAAAACTAGCCAAATCTTGAAATAAAGTTTCGAGTTGTTGACTGATTTCTGGTGAAAGTGTGTTTAGATGTTGCTTTAAATTCTGTGTAAATATTGGCAAGTCGTTAATAAATTTGGTTAAGCTAGGAATTAAATTTTTTGATAAAAGAGTCAATGTTAAAATAGTTCCGGTGATAAACAAACTTAAAATAATAAAGGCTGCAATATTACGGTTGATTTTTTTCGTGGTGAGCTTATCCACCAGCGGTGTTAATAATAAGGTTAGTAAGATTGAAACAAATAATACGATGGCTAGATTTGGGACGAACCAAAAGAGTGAAAAGAGTCCTGAAATAGCTACTGTAATTAGTATTGATGTTTTATGTTGGAGCCACATAAGCGTTCCTCCTATAATTTAAAGTACTATCTATTATACTTATTTAAAAATTTATTGACAAGTTTTAACTAAAGTAATAAAATTTCATTGTACTTCGAGTACCGAACTAGTACAAAATAGTACTGAGAGGAGGAGGACCTTGAGAGAGAGAATTATTATGGCAGTTTTTGATGAGATTAAATTAAAGAGTTTTAAATTTACAATGAATGATTTAGCAACCAGACTTAGTATTAGTAAAACTTCTCTTTATGAAAATTTTTCATCAAAGGCTGAATTAATAGCAGCTTGTGTTGAATATCTGATGCTTGATTTAAAAAAGCAAGAAAGTGAAATATATAATTCTAATAAAAGTGTATTAAATAAGTTTCGACAGTTATTAGTGATTAAACATAAGGTTTATCCGTTGATAAATACCGCCGTATATGATGAATTGAAGAAAAATTACCCGGAACAATGGGAGAAGGTTAATAATTTTAGACAAAGTCGCATTAATAATATTATTGAATTGTTAAATGATGGCGTTAGGGCGGGCGAAGTTGTGCCAATAAAAGATGGAGTGCTAAAAATCATGTTAAATAATCTCTTTGATGAAGCTGTTGACGAAAAGGTCTTATTAGAAAACAATATAACTTATGCGGATGTAGTTAATTCCTTGGTTGAGATCTTAATAAATGGTTTAGCTAAAAAATAAAATACTTGGAGGTAACAAATGTTTGAATTTATTAAATTTAATTTATTGAAAAAAAATATGATCTATATGATGGTGCTAATCTCCCTTAGTTCTTTGTTAGTGGGGTGTGGTAATAAAAATGAAGACCAAAGTTTATGGGGACGTGCTGAAGGTAAAGAGGTTGATGTTAACTCTAAAATTCCGGGAAGGGTTGTAGAGTTATTAGTAAAAGAAGGCGATAGAGTTGAAAAAGGTCAAGTTATCGCTAGAATTGATAAACGTGATATTAGTGCACAAGCTGATCAGGCGAAAGCAAACATTAGTGCATTAACAGCGCAAAATAATCAAGCGTCCACAGTTACAAAATTACAAGATCAAACTTCACAAGCTACTGTTACTACGGCTCAAGCACAAATTGATAAAGCTGGTGCTGATTTAGCGTTGGCGACTAATGATTATAATAGATTTAGTGAACTGTTTAATTCCGGAGCTGTTTCCAAGCAGGTTTTTGATGCATACTCTACCAAATATCAAGTTGCGGAAGCGACCTATCAACAAGCTACTGCTAATTTGAAAGCAGCACAAGCTGGTCTGTTGCAAACTGACGTTAATGTGGCTAATGAGAAAGCTGTCCAAAGTAAAATTGCGCAGGCTCAAGCAGCCTTAAGCCAAGTGGAAATCGCTTTGGATGAATCAGAAATAAAAGCACCTTTTTCAGGCATTGTAACAACGAAGTTTGTAGAAGTTGGGGCAATGATATCTCAAGGGATGCCAATTGTAACGATTCAAGATCCAGTCGATAATTGGATTAATTTAAAAGTTAAAGAAACTGAATTGAGTAAATATGCCTTGAATCAAAGTGTAAAATTACAAGGGCGTGATGAAAAACTGCAAGTCGAAGGGGTAATTGTCGATATTAGCAATAAACCGGAATTTGCGACTTATCGGGCAACAGATGAACGTGGCGATACTGATATTATTACTTTTAACGTTAAAATTCAGGTTAATAACGATGTGATTAAACCGGGTATGCGTTTTAAGTTGCTAAGTTAAGTGGTGGATTAAATGAATATATTTAAGTTTGCAAAAGAGGAAAGTAGTACATTTCTATCAATTAAATCCAAGTTATTATATATATTATTACTTTTGCCCTTATGTTATACTGTTTTATTTGGCTTAGTTTATAGCAAAAATGTTATGAGTGAATTACCAACAGTAATTTATGATCAAGATAACAGCTTGGCTAGTCGAACTTTAATTAATATGTTTGATGACTCTGATAAGTATCAAGTTGTTGCGCAGGTACAATCTACTGAAGAATTGGAAAGTTTGCTAAAAAACGAAACAGCAATGGTCGGGGTTGTTATCCCGCCTAACTTTGCGAAGGATATTAAGTTAAGTCTAGGGACTGATGTGTTAATAACGGTAAATGCCAGTAATATTATGTATAATAATGTGATGATGTCATCTTGTCAGGAAATAATTCAAACTTTTGTGGCGGGAACTGGAGAAAAAATTTTAGAAGCTGGTAACAAACTGCCGACACAAGCCTTAGCGACAGTGATGCCAATAAATATTAAAGTTAGAATTATTAACAATCCGGTTACTGGTTATAATGAATTTATGTTAGGTGGACTGGGGATTAATGGTTTGCAGATAGCTATTTTATTGGTTGTTATTACTGCACTTAACAAAGAATATAACAAGAAGATAATATTTGGTGTAAAAAAATCATTAGCGATGGTTTGTGGTAAGTTTATTCCATATTGGGTAGTGGCTAATTTTAGTTTTCTATTAGTGGTATTAGCAGTACATAACATTTTTGCTGTGCCTTGGCGGGGAAACTTTTTAGAAACCTTAATATTAGGTAGTGCGTTTTCCTTTTTGTTAATTGCAATATGCTTTGTTTTTTCAGCACTATTTCCTGATCCGGTTCAAGCAATTCAAATGCCTTTATTATACTTGATGCCGGGATTACTATATAGCGGACTTAGTTGGCCTGATTTTGCAATGAGTTCTTTAGGGCAAGCTATTTCAGCTGTAATGCCATTAAAATATGTGTGTGTAAGTTTAAGAGATTTATTACTATTAGGCTATTCGCCGACTCTTAATAGCGATGTTTTAACAATGTTCGGTATGGGGAGTTTTTTGCTGATTATAGCGGGCGTTATTTTTTATCTGCGTAACAAAGCTGTTACAAAGGAGGTTTCGTTATGAGTTGGTGGCAAAATTTCCTTGCTGAAGCAAAAAATATGCTAATTAAAGATCCGCGTAGAATTATTTTTTTGGTGGGAGCATCGATTGCATATTTAGTACTATTCAGTATTTTATATAGTCCTGGTATTGTTAAAAATATTCCTTTAGTAATATATGATGAAGATAATAGTATGGCGAGTAGAGTTTTAATTCAATGTATCGCTGATTCAGAGAGATTTAAAATTACTAGTCAAGTCAATGATCAAGAAGTAATGAATGATTTAGTTAAAACTAAAGAAGCCGCAGTGGGAATTCAAATACCACGTGACTTTGCTAAAAATATTAAATTGGGATTGTCAGCAGATGTGTTAATCTTTGCGGATGGTTCTAATTTGGTAACGGTTAATGCGGCGACAACCAATTTGCAAAATATTATTAGAACTATTGGTAAAGGTGCCGGAATGAAGATCTTGCAAGCGAGCTCGGGCCCTAGCAATGCCTTAGATAAGGTTAATCCGGTGAATGTTAAATTTAGAGTACTTAATAATCCAACGGAAAGTTATTTGAACTTTTTTGTTATTGGCTTAGCGTTGGCGGCTTTACAACAAGGAATATTTTTATCAATTGGTGGCAGTTTTTTGAGTAAGCTGACTAATTGTGATGAAGAAGAATATAGTTGGGCAAAGTTAAGTGCTAAGATAATGCCTTATTTTCTTGGGGCGATTTGTGCATATATTATAACTTTAATGATTGCTAGTATTGCTTTTGGTGTTCCGTTTAAAGCTAATATTGTAGATTTAATGATTATTGGAGCTTGTTTTAGTTTTAGTGTCATTGGCTTTGCGTGGCTACTAGCGATTATTACCAAAAATGAATTAATATTTAGTCGGTGTTCAATCTTTTATACAGTTCCAGCCTTTGTTTTTTCAGGCTATACTTGGCCACAACAAGCAATGGAGCCTATTAGCTACGGACTATCAATGCTTTTTCCGTTGACACACTTAGCTAGTTGTGTAAGAGATTTAATGTTAATGGGTTCATCACCGGTGGTTTATGTTAATTCAATAATTTTGTTAATGCTAGGAACAATCTTTTTTATTATTGCTAGGTGGGGTTATAAGAATAAGGTCAAGATACAAGCTTAAGAAAACAGATGTAGAATGGTTTAAGCCAAGCTACATCTGTTTTTCACAATGTTAGACAGAATTGTTGATGATGGTATAAAATTATGATATAAGAAAACTTTACAGGAGGATCAAATGGATAAATTAAAAAAGTATGCAGAATTAATCGTTAAAACCGGTGTAAACTTAGAACAAAATCAAATTTTAGTAATTAATGCACCGATTGAGTGTGCTGAATTTACAAGGTTAGTGGCAACGGCGGCTTATCAAGCTGGTGCCCGTGAAGTAGTTGTTAGCTGGGGTGACGAATTATTAGGTAAAATTAGATTTATGATGGCACCGGATGAAATTTTTGACGAGTTTCCACAATGGCGTAAAGAGTTTTATCTATCTTATGTTAGACAAGGGGCGGCGTTTGTTTCAATATCAGCAGCTGACCCGGAGCTTTTAAAGGATGTTAATCCGGAAAGAATTGCTAGAGCACAAAAAGCCAGCAGTAATGCCTTAAAGGAATATCGAGAAAGATTGATGAGTAATAAAAATGCTTGGTGTGTTGTTTCTATTCCAACAGTAGCGTGGGCGAAAAAAGTGTTTCCGGAACTAGAAGCTGAGCTTGCGATTGAAAAGCTGTGGGAAGCAATTTTTAAAGCAGTAAGAGTTGATACTGTTAATCCGGTAGCGGCTTGGGAAGAACATAAAAAAACGCTAAAAGGCCAAATGGAGTTTATGAATAAACATAAATTTAAATATTTAAAATATAAAAATGGTATTGGTACTGATTTAACAATTCAATTACCGACAGATCATTTATGGTTGGGTGGTTCTGAATTTACTCCTGCTGGTACAGAATTTATTGCTAATATGCCAACGGAAGAAATTTTCACGATGCCACTTAAAAATGGTGTTAACGGTAAGGTGGTAAGTTCTAAACCTTTGAATTATCATGGTAATTTAATTGAAGGGTTTGAACTTACTTTTGCAGAAGGCAAAGTAATAAAGTATAGTGCGACTAAGGGGGCAGAAATTTTAAAAAAATTATTGGAAGCTGATGCTGGGGCGTCTTATTTAGGCGAGGTGGCGTTAGTGCAACAAAACTCACCAATTTCAAATATGGATTTGTTGTTTTATAATACGTTATTTGATGAAAATGCATCTTGCCATTTAGCTTTTGGTAAAGCTTACCCGGTATGTATAAAAGATGGTGAAAATATGAGTAAAACAGAGTTGGCGGAAAAAGGGGTCAATGATTCGATTGTCCACGAAGATTTTATGATAGGTACTGCGGACTTAAGTATTATTGGGGTAACGACAGATAATGAAGAAATAATAGTTTTTAAAGATGGAAATTTTGTAGGATAATTAAAAGCAACTAAACGGAAGTTTAGTTGCTTTTTGAATGTCGGTAATTGAAAAAAAGATATTATATAGTTATAATAATAATGGTCTTAATAAAATATAAGTTAAAAAAGATTATTATCTTATATTTTAAAGTTTTAAAAGAAGGTGTTATTATTTTTGACGGGCTGAAAGAAAAAACAGTTTGGAAAAGTGCTTGGCCGATTTGTTTAGGCTATTTGCCGCTAGGCTTTGCTTGTGGGGTGTTAGCCCAAAAAGTTGGCTTGACGGTAAGTCAAACCGGAATTATGTCATTATTGGTTTTTGCTGGTAGTGGTCAGTTTATAGCCGCAGCAATGATTGGTGGAGGAGCATCAATTGTTTCAATTGTTGTGACTATTTTCATTGTTAATCTAAGACATTTATTATATAGTTCATCACTGGGGACTTATTTACTAGGACAATCAAAAAAGTTTTTGACAATCTTTCCGCAGGGGATAACTGATGAGACTTTTGCGGTTAATATGATTCAATTTAGCAGTGGAAATTGGGATGCTAAAAAAGCGCTAGCTTTGAATTTAATTGCCCATAGTTGCTGGATTTTTAGTAATATGTTGGGAAATGTTGCTGGTAATATTATTAATGTTGATAGTGATATTGTAAATTATACACTTACTGCGATGTTTATCGCATTATGGTCATATCATTTTAATAATAAGTTGATGGTTTTAACGGGAGTGTTTTCCGGAATTTTAGCCTTAGTTTTATCCGGATACTTGGACAATAAATTACACATAGTGGTGGCAACGGTAGTGGCAACAACCTTAGCTTGTTTTATTGAAGGGAATGATGAAGAAGTTGAGTAATGTAGATATTGCCTTGTGTATAGTGGGAATGAGTATTGTATCTTATATTCCAAGAGCACTACCGCCATTTATTTTAGCAAAAACAAAAATATCACCGCTACTTGAACGGTGGTTAAAATATGTTCCGACAGCAGTATTTGGTTCGCTTGTTTTTTCGGAAATTTTTATTACTAATAAAGAGCTAAACTTTAGCTTAAGTAATGTTAGTCTTTGGACGTCAATAATAGTAGTAATAATTGCCGCTAAAACAAAGTCATTGGCAAAAAGTATTGTTTTGGGATTAATAACATTTTGGTTTTTAAAAAATTATTTATTGTGAGGAATAATTTGGATGAAAAAAATACTGTTAGTATGTTTAATAATAATATTTAATCTTACTGCCACTTCGTTTGCGATGCAGCGGGAAGTTGATTTTTCTTATAAAAAAGTATCTTTAGGCATGAGTTATGAGGAAATGGTAAACCTTATTGGCGAACCTAAAGTTCAGTTTGTGACTTTTATTGGTGAATATGCGGTAGATGAGTATGTTTATAATGATGTTAGAATTGATTTTGATCTTAATACTAAGAAAATTGTTTTTATTAGTATTAAAGATAAAAAATATGAGAATAATCAAGGGGTAAAAATTGGTTCAACTCTTTATAAATTAAATAAGGAATATGGTAAAGGTGAAAAACAAATAATTAATGGGAAAAAATATTATATTTATCAACACGAACAAAATCCTGACGATAAATTATTACTTGATGTCAGCAATGGTTATGTTGAAAAAATAATTATAATGAATTTACCAACTGGAGCCTTAGAATAAACGATGTTATAATTATAAGAAAACAGGTAGACCCTAATGGAGGAAATTATGAAAAAAAATGCTGGCCGTTATCTGTTGATTACGCTAGGTTGTTTGATTAGTACCTGTTCAATTAATTTGTTTTTAGTGCCACACCAGTTACTTAGTGGGGGCATTAGTGGTATTGCGATTATTTTTTACTACTTAGTGGGATTGCCAATTGGTGTACAAATCTTAGCGATGAACTTACCATTATTATATTTAGCTTATAAAATGTTTGGCAAAAAATATGCCCTTGATATTTTATTTGGCATTGTTATTTTTTCACTGTTAGTTGATATAACAAGCTTTTTAAATCATTTTAATGCTGTTGATGATGTTATGTTAGCAGCGATTTATGGTGGTGTTTTTACAGGAATTGGTTATGGAATTGTATTTCGTTCTAATAGTAGCACTGGTGGGATGGATATTGTTGCGGCAATTGTCAAAACAAAATATGGATTTAGTGTTGGCTTTATTAATTTTGCTGTTAATTGTGGATTAATGGTAGTTGCCTCGCTTCTTTTTGGTTTAAAGTTGGCGATGTTTACTTTGATTTCGATGTTTATAAGCTCAAATTTAACTGATAAAGTGGTAGCTGGACTGAATAATAAAAAAACAGTTGTGATTATTTCAGGAAAATCAGAAGAAATTGCTGAAGAAATAATTAAAGAAGTTGGACGAGGTGTGACCTACTTAAAAGGCCAAGGCGCCTTTACGCTACAAGACAAAGATATTATTTTTGTAGTTGTTAATTTAACGCAGATTGCTAAAATTAAATTGATTGTGGACGGTATTGATAAATATGCTTTTATGATTGTTCAAGATGCCAATGAGGTTTTGGGGCGAGGCTTTACTTTACCGTCATCGAAGAAGAAAAAATAAATTATTTAAATTTTCTGAAAATTATTGTTTTTTTTAAAAGCTCATGCTATACTAAAGACAAGCACCATCCTTATAGTAATTCGGTACTCTGTAGTTTAGTTAGATGGTAACCTTGGTTCTGTAAGATGGTAGTTTACAACCCCTGTTTGTAAGTTGTTTCCTTAGTTTAGTATCACATATAACCTCCGATAGTGTTTGGAACGTAAGATAATAGATAACCCTTTTAGAAATTAGCTCCTCGTAACGTTTTATTTTAGGAAGAAGTTGGTAAGAATAGTTCTTGGTTTAATGTTACTATAAGGGTGGTTGCTTTTAGAGAAGGAATAGTCCTTCTCTTTTTACATTATTTACAAAAGAAGATTTATAGCTCTATAATAAAGATGAATTTTATTATAGAGCTATTTTTGTTATAATTATTCAATATGATAAAATACCTTAAAAGGGGTAATGATATGGAAAAATTGATAATGGTAGCAAGAGGTAAAGAAAAAGCTGATATTGTTTTTAAAAATGCGAAGGTATTTAATGTGTTTATTGGCGATTTTATAATCGGTGATGTTGCAATTTGTGGTAATGTAGTAGCCGGAATTGGTAATTATAAGGGTGAAGTTGAAATAGATTGTACTGATAAATATATAACGCCGGGATTTATTGATGCTCATGTTCATATTGAAAGTTCAATGCTTAGCCCAGGAGAGTTCGCTAAAACCATTGTCCCATTAGGAACGACAACGGTGGTGGCAGATCCTCATGAAATTGCTAATGTGGCGGGACTTAAAGGAATTCAATATATTTTAGAGGCGACAGAAGATTTACCATTAAATGTTTTTGTGATGTTGCCTTCTTGTGTTCCAGCGACGTTTTTAGAAACTTCCGGGGCGGTTTTAAAAGCTAAAGATTTAAAAAAGCTAATTAAACATAAGCGGGTTTTAGGGCTTGGTGAAATGATGAATTATCCGGGAGTTTTAAATGCGGCACCGGAAGTTTTAGAAAAATTGGAACTTTTTCAACAGAAAATTATTGATGGGCATGCACCATCCTTACGGGGTAATGACTTGATGGCTTATGCTGCCGGCGGTATTAGTTCTGACCACGAATGTTCTAATGCTGAAGAAGCGTTCGAAAGATTAAATGCCGGAATGTATGTTATGTTGCGCGAAGGATCGGCGGCAAAGAATTTACTAAATATTTTACCCGTAGTTAATCGTTATACTGCGCAATTTTGTTTATTAGCTACCGATGATAGACATCCAGCTGATTTGTTGGAATTGGGGCATATCAACAATATGATTAAAATTGCCATTGAAGCTGGAGCGGATCTTTCAACTCTTTTACAAATGGCAACTATTAATGCTGCTCGTTATTTTAAACTAGATAAAATAGGGGCAATTGCACCGGGGTATAAAGCTGATATGTTGATTTTTGAAGATTTGCAGAATTGGCAGCCACAAAGTGTCTATATTGATGGTAAATTAGTGAGTGAAAACGGCAGAGCCTTGTTTGAAAAAGAATTGCCGAAAGCCCAGCTTAATAAAAAAATTATATTGCCGGAACTTACAGCAGATAATCTTAAAATTAAAGCAACTGGAACAATGGCAAATGTTATTGAGTTGGTGCCGGGGGAAATAATAACGAAAAAATTGCTAGTAGAACTTGATAATAATGATGGAGAATTTAAAATTGATCTAAACCAAGATTTGCTGAAGTTAGTGGTCGTTGAACGCCATAATAATACGGGTAATATTGGGGTTGCATTAGTAAAAGGTTTTGGCTTAAAAAAAGGAGCGATTGCTTCAACTGTTGCACATGATTCTCATAATCTTATTATTGTAGGTACTAATGACGAGGATATTATTGTAGCGGCTCAGGAAATTTTAAGGGCAAATGGTGGAATTACCGTTGTTGCAGAAGGAGAAGTTCTTAATACCTTAGCATTAAATATTGGTGGTTTAATGGCTCAAACCGATGTTATTGCAGTAAAGGATAAATTGACAGCTCTGCGTGAAAATACGGAAAAGCTTGGATTAAATCAAGACCATGATCCGTTTTTAACGTTGGCTTTTTTAAGCTTGCCGGTTATTCCTAGTCTGAAATTAACAGATAAAGGGTTAGTAGATGTAGATGAGTTTCAAATTATAACAGTAGCAAAGTGAGGGGTTTTTGATGAAAAATAAAAATAGCAATGTTAATGATGTAATTTTTTTAGTGATTTTTTTATTTCACCTAGTTAGCCGCCAATGGCCTTACGGTGACATGTTTCAAACAGTGCTTGATGTTTTGCTGGGGATTACGGCGATATTGATAGTAGTAAAATACTTTGTTGTGAAGAATAAGGCTTGAAGGAGGGAAGATAATGACAGAAAATGTTATTAATATTTTAGATGATATCAAAAAACATAGCCCGTTAGTGCATCATATAACCAACTATGTTACGGTAAATGATTGTGCTAATATTGCATTGGCGATTGGTGCTTCACCGGTTATGGCTCAAGATATCAATGAAGTAGCAGATATGGTTAGTATTGCTAAAGCTTTAGTCATTAATATTGGGACATTAAGTGCTAGTAGTGTTGAAGCAATGATTGTTGCTGGTCAAAAAGCAAAAAAAATAGGTGTGCCAATAATTTTTGATCCGGTTGGCGTTGGAGCAACTCCTTATCGCAATAGTGTTGCCGATAGAATTTTAGCAGAAGTAAGGCCTGATGTGATTAGAGGTAATATTTCAGAAATAAAATGTTTATCAGGTTTTGCTTCGAAAACTAAAGGAGTTGATTCGCTGGAAGATGATAACGGGATTGAAGAAATTGGCTTAAATTTAGCTAAAAAAATTCAAGGAGTTATCGCAATTACCGGTAAACGTGATCTTATCATTAGTGAGAAAGAAGCTGTTTATCTTGATAATGGCGACTTTATGTTGACGAAAGTTACCGGAACCGGTTGCATGACATCGACTTTAATTGGTTGTGCGGTTGGGAGTGGTAATGTATTTTGGGGTGCTGTTGCTGGTGTTTGCTTTATGGGGATTGCCGGTGAAATTGCCAAAGAAAAATTACAGGTTGGTGAAGGATTAGGTAGTTATCGGGTAAGGTTATTGGATGCTATTTCAAATCTGGATAGAACTTCAGTGGAAAAATATATAAAAATAGTGTGAGGTAACAATGAATTTGCGAAAGATTATTTTAACGGCCTTATTTATGGCTATTGGGGTTTTATCAGCACATTTAATCGTTATTCCAGTTGGTGTGGCAAAATGTTTTCCGGTACAACATGCAATAAATATATTACTGGCAGTGTTGGTTGGAACTAGGGGTGCGGTTATGGGTTCCTTTGGAATTGCTTTATTGAGAAACTTATTAGGGACAGGTAGTATCATGGCTTTTCCGGGGAGTATTTTTGGGGCGTTTTTAGCAAGTGTTGCTTATAATAAAACTAAATCGGTTTATGTTGCGGCCTTGGGGGAAGTTTTTGGCACAGGAATTATTGGTGGAACTGTGGCTTTTTTCTTAGCAAAAGTTCTACTAGGTAGTAGTATTGGGGCGTTTTATTATGTGTTTCCTTTTGTGATAAGCTCTGCTGGTGGAAGTTTTATTGCAGTGTTGTTATATAAATTTTTGGGTGAAGCAATTTTGAAAAAATATTTAATGATATAGGGGGTTGTCATGAGTAAGCTCGAAGTTTATTTTTTGGGTCACAGTGGCTTTGCAATTGAATTAAATGATAAATTATTAATTTTTGATTATTATATTGATGATAATAATGTTTTGACAAAGCTTTTTCTAAAAAATCATAAGAAATATTTTTTTTCTTCACACAACCATCATGACCACTATAATGAAGAAATATTAAAATATGCTAGTGCTAATACCTACTATATTTTAAGTGATGATATAGTGTTACAAAAAAATATTAGTAATGTGAATTTAATAAGTCCTGACAATGAAATAATAATAGGTGATATCACTGTAAAAACTATTGGTTCGACTGATGCTGGGGTTGCGTTTATTGTTCAATTTAATGATTGGACTATTTTTCATGCTGGAGATTTGAACTGGTGGCACTGGAATGGTGATACTGAAGATAATTTGAAATTCGCAGCAGAAAATTTTCAAAAGGAACTTTCTAAAATTAAAGGTTTTTATTTTGATGTTGCTTTTTTCCCGGTGGATGCTCGTCTGGAAGAACACAGTGCTAAAGGGGTTAATGAATTTTTGCACTGTGTGAAAGTTGATCATATTGTGCCGATGCATATGCATGGGTTAGTTTGGCGAGAAAATAAAGTTGTGACGAAAAATGGTGAAAGTAAAATATGGTTTCCGGAACAATATGGAGATAAAGTAACTTTTGAGAAGTAGGGGTTGATTATTATAAATAAAATAAAGTTGATATTAAGTCTGTGTTTTGTTGTTATAACTATTACTGGATGCGGTTTATTGAAACCAAGTCAGGAACAAAATACTATACCTAATAATAAATATGCGATAGTTGATACGAATTATGGCGTTTTTAAGATAGAATTGGAGAATAAAGCGCCACAAACTGTGGCTAATTTTATAAAGTTGGCTAATGAAGGTTTTTATAATGGGACAATCTTTCATCGAGTTATTGCCGGATTTATGATTCAAGGAGGCGATCCTAAGGGGGATGGTAGTGGTGGTCCGGGCTATACTATCAAGGATGAATTTAACCAGGCTTTAACGCATGATAAAGAAGGGATAGTGTCGATGGCTAACGCGGGACCTAATACTGGTGGGTCACAATTTTTTATTACGTTGGATAAAACTTCTTGGCTAGATGGTAAACATAGTGTTTTTGGCAAGGTTATAGAAGGTATGGCGGTAGTAAAGAAAATTGGTGCTGTAAAAACCGATGCTAAAGATAAACCGTTAGAGCCAGTGATTATTAAAGAAATTAAAATAATTCAAGAATAAAATGGCATTTGTATATATATTAGAATGCAGTGATAAAACTTTATATACTGGCTGGACTGTAGACTTAATTAAAAGAGTAGAGCTTCACAATAATAAAAAAGGTGCTAAGTATACCAAAGCTAGGGTTCCGGTGAAATTGGTTTATTATGAAGAATATGAAGAAAAAATTATGGCACAAAAGCGTGAATTTGCGATAAAAAAATTATCGCGAAAGCAAAAGTTAAATTTAATACAAGGGTTTTTACAGAAAGACTTTAAAGTTTAGCAACTGACTTCAAAGTCTTTCTTGTTTATGGTAAAAATTATTGCTAATATTCTAATTTTGTAATAATATGGTTATAAGACATGTTCATTGAATTAATATTAGAGAATAGAGAAATATATTAAAAAGGGTGAATGCATATGGAAAAAGAACAGGATGTAAAAGTTACCGAACTTAAGATGGAAGATGTTTTTGATATGGATTTTTTGCAAGAGTTTCAAGATGACTTTGCAAAATCATTAGGGATGACGAGTGTTACGGTCGATATCGAAGGCAATATGGTTACTAAACCTAGTTATTTTACTGACTTTTGTATGAAATACACGAGGAATTCCCAATTGGCAGTAAACGATGCATGGAATGTGATCGTAAAGGCGGGGAGGTATCAGCTCAAACTGGTAAGCCGGCAATTTATGAATGTCATGCCGGTTTAGTGGATTTTGCGGCACCGATTATTTTAAACGGAAAACAAATTGGCTCAATTTTGGGAGGTCAGGTTTTAACGGAACCGCTGACAAATGAAGATAAGTATCGCAAAATTGCTGAAGAAATTGGGGTTAATCCTGATGATTATGTTAAAGCGGTGCGAAAAATAAATTATATTTCTCGTGATAGATTAGAAGCGGCAGCAAATGTTCTTTATTTAATGGCTAATGCTTTTTCACGAATGGGTTATTATAAATATACTTTAAAAGGGATGTCTGAAGTTATAAATGAAAAACTGATGCATGTTTCAGCAGCGATGCAAGAGTTAGCTGCTTCGGCCAATGATGTTAGTGTTAATCAAGTTGATTTAAATAATGAAATTAAGAATGTCAACATGATATCAGGTAAAATAAATGAAGTAACTGATTTAATTAAAGATATTGCTGATGAAACACAGCTGTTAGGTCTTAATGCATCGATTGAAGCTGCTAGAGCGGGGACAGTTGGAGCTGGATTTGGCGTTGTAGCACAAGAAATAAGAAAATTATCAGGAAGTTCTAAAGATACAATTGAAAAAATCAGAGAGTTTACTTCGATGATTAATCAATCAGTTAATGAAACGGTTGCGAAAGGGAATGCTACGACTGATATTGTTAATCAGCAGGCTAAAGCAATAGAAGGAGTAGCTAGTGATTTAGTAGGGTTGTCGGAAACTTCGGCAAATTTATATGAATTAGCTCATGAAAAAAGAAGATAAGCTATCAGTTAAACCTATCACGGGCAGTGGTAGGTTTAACTTTTTTAAAATATAGTGTTGACAATGGTTAGTAAGTAGTGTAATATAATAAAAGTCGCTAGCGAACA
>JAGPMH010000029.1 GCA_018052945.1 Negativicutes bacterium
TTTTGAGCTTCCTTTAATTCAACCGGTTCCATCATTTGACCTAAAAATCCATCGGCTAATACTAATACCGGATTACGATGCTTATCAGCTAAATCAAATGCCAGCATCGTATAATCATACATTTCTTGCGCTTTCGACGGTGCTAATACAATCAAACGATAATCACCATGTCCTCCACCTTTAGTAGATTGAAAATAATCCGATTGTGATGCTCCTAAGCCACCTAACCCCGGGCCACTACGATTAACATTAATAATAACAACCGGTAATTCAGCAGCTGCTAAATAAGAAATTCCTTCTTGTTTTAAACTTATTCCCGGACTTGAAGATGCGGTAAAAACTCTTGCTCCGGTTGCCGCTGCACCATAGCACATATTAATTGAGGCAATTTCATCCTCCCCTTGCACTAAAGTTCCGCCAACCTTATGAAAATGTTTAGCTAAGTATTCCATTATTTCGGTTGAGGGTGTTATAGGATAACCAAAAAACAATTTACAGCCTGATTTCATCGCCGCCTCTGCAATTGCTTCATTGCCTTTAATCAATACTTTTTCCATATTTACACCTACCTATTTGTATATTTCCAGTGCTAAGTCCGGACACATAGTCGCACATAAAGTACAACCAATACATTTACTTTGATCAATAACTTCCACTGTATAATAGCCTTTTTGATTTGCAACCGTTCCGATTTGCAAAATTTTCTTTGGACAAATATCAATGCATAAGCCACAGCTTTTGCAATACTCTTTTAATACTACTACTTCAGGCATTTCAATCGCTCCCTTATCTACTGAAGTTAAAAATATAATAGCTTTAATGAGTTTTCATTAAAGCTATTATATTTTTACGGACATTATCATTCAGCTATTGCAATTAGTTCAATTTCCACCAATGCCCCTTTAGGTAATTTACTAACTTCCACACAAGCTCTTGCTGGACATTCTTTCGAGAAATATTGAGCATATACCTCATTCATTGCTGCAAAATCATTCATATCTGCTAAAAATACTCCGGTTTTGACCACAGCTGAAAAATCAACTCCGGCTTGCGCCAAAATTTCTTTTAAATTTTCTAAACATTGCTTAGTTTGCTCTGCTATTTTTCCCTCAACAAATTCACCGGTTTTATAATCCAAAGGAATCTGCCCTGAAACAAAAATAAAACCATTAGCCTTAATAGCTTGTGAATATGGTCCGATAGCTTGTGGGGCCTTGTCTGTATTAATAACTGTTTTTTTCATTAGGACTCACCTCTATATTTTTTTTGATAATTCCGGTCGCAATACACAAGAATTTTTCAAGTATGCATGGTTCACTTCACTTTGTTTCTTGGGTGTATTCCATAATATTAAAACTCTAATGCACTGTTTTACACCATCTGGAACATCCAATTCCTGAGTTCCAAATAACGGGACTAAATCCCAACCCATTCTTCTTGCCGCCGCTGCTGGAAAAGCCGCGTTAATATCAGGTGTTGATGAAAAAATAACAGCACCGATATCTTCCAATTTTAAGTCATTATCATTTGTTAAAATTGTCAGCAATTCTTGTACTGCTTCCATTATAGTTTCTTTATCATTTTTTTCTACCGTTGTCGCTCCTCTAATTCCTTGCACAAATTCATCCTCCTTAAACTTAACACTATATATTATTCGTAAATTTTTTAAAAAATCCTATTACAAGTTAACTTTATTTTATCATATTGAAAATTATTCTTTATCCTAATAAAGACCACTCCGGTCGAGTGGTCTTTATTAACTATTATTTACGCTTACTAATTAGATATTCATCAATTGCTTTTGCAGCTTTCTTTCCGGCTCCCATTGCTAAAATAACAGTTGCAGCTCCGGTTACAATATCTCCACCGGCAAAAACTCCTTCTTTGCTGGTACCTCCAGTTTCTTCATTTGCAATAATATTACCACGTTTAGTAGTATCTAAGCCTGGAGTTGTAGACTGAATCAATGGATTAGGTCCTTGACCGATAGCAATCACAACTGTATCAACTGGTAATTCAAATTCAGAATTTTCAACTTCTACCGGACGTCTACGTCCAGATTCATCAGGTTCACCTAATTCCATTTCAACACATTTTAACGCTGTAACCCAATCTTTATCATTTCCAATAATTTCAATTGGATTGGTTAATAATTGAAACTTAATACCTTCTTCTTTCGCATGGTGAACTTCTTCTAGTCTTGCCGGTAACTCAGCTTCACTACGACGATAAACGATATATACATCTTCCGCCCCTAATCTTAAAGCGGTACGAGCGGCATCCATCGCTACATTTCCACCGCCAACAACTGCAACTTTTTTACCAACATGAATTGGCGTTCCATATTCAATTGATTTATAAGCCTTCATTAAGTTACATCTGGTAAGAAATTCATTAGCAGCATAAACACCATTTAAAGACTCTCCAGGAATATCCATGAAAAATGGTAAGCCTGCTCCAGTACCAATAAAGACTGCATCAAAACCTTCTTCACTCATTAATTCATCTATATTAAAGATTTTTCCGGCAATAGAATTAACAACAATTTCTACCCCTAATTTACGTAAATTATCAATTTCTGCTTTTACTACTTTTTCTTTCGGTAAACGAAATTCAGGAATTCCATAAACTAAAACTCCACCGGGCGCATGTAAAGCTTCAAATACTGTAACTTTATAACCTTTTTTCGCCAAATCACCAGCAGCAGTAAGTCCAGCTGGACCAGAACCAACTATTGCTACTTTTTGAGCATCAGGCATTATTTTATTAGCAATAATTTCTTCATTTTTTTCTAATCCCAAATCAGCTACATAACGCTCTAATCTACCAATACCAACAGCTTCACCTTTTTTGGCTAATACACAATATTTTTCACATTGCTCTTCTTGTGGGCAAACTCGACCACAGACAGCCGGCAAACTGTTAACTTCTTTAATAATTTTTAAAGCACCATCCATATTATCAGCTTTAACCTCTTGTATAAAAGCCGGAATATTCACATTTACCGGACAGCCTTTCATACAAGGTGCGGCCTTACAATTTAAACATCTTTGAGCTTCGGCTATCGCTGTTTCTTTATCATAACCCAAGGCAACTTCATCAAAATTTTTTGCTCTTACTTTCGGATCTTGCTCAGGCATTTTATGTTTAGTTAAAATTATTGACATACGCAACCTCCTGGGTTTGAACAAACATGATCACGTTCTTTTTCTTGATCAACATAAATTCTTTGTCTTGACATTAAGCCTTTAAAATCAACTTCATGCGCATCAAACTCTGGACCATCGACACACGCAAATTTGCTTTCATTACCAACTTTTACTCTACAGCCACCGCACATCCCAGTACCATCAACCATAATTGGGTTTAAGCTCACCATAGTTTTAATCCCATAAGGTCTAGTAGTTTCAGCAACACTTCTCATCATTACTACTGGACCAATGGCCATAACCAGTGAAATATTCTCTCCACCATCTATTAATTCTTTCAATTTATCAGTTACAAAGCCCTTTTGTCCTTTTGACCCATCATCAGTTGTAATATAAAGTTCAGCGCTAACAGCGTTCATCTCATCTTCCAAGATTAGAATATCTTTACTTCTTGCACCAATAATAGAAATAACTTTATTACCAGCCTCTTTAAACGCACGAGCAATTGGATAAACCGGTGCTACCCCAATTCCTCCACCAATACAAACAACAGTACCAATTTTTTCAATATGAGTAGCAGTCCCTAATGGACCAACAAAATCCAAAATATCTTCGCCTTCATTTAAGCTTCCTAATAGTTTTGTAGAAACCCCTACCTCTTGAAAAATTATTGTGATAGTACCTTGTTCTCTATTAAAGTCAGCTATTGTTAAAGGAATGCGCTCACCATCTTCATTAACACGCAAAATAATAAATTGTCCTGGCAAAGCCTTTTTCGCTATACGTGGTGCCAAAACATCAAATAGCTTTACACCGGGTGACAATTCTTGTTTTTTAATAATTTTGTACATTTCGTTACCTCACATTCAAAATAAAATAACCTTACTTGAATTATTTCTTAGCTAAAATACCTGACAAATAATCCGCCAGTTTAGTTCTAATTGGCATAAAATAAATATTAGAGTTTGTTCTGGTTACAAACTCAAGCACTTTTTGTGCAAAATCAATGTTCCATTCTAAGGTCGGTGCAAAATTTTTCGGAAAAACAACATTATTCTTTGTTTCCCAGTAATTTACGGATTTATCGGAAAGAACAGGTGAAACGCCCCAGTAAACTTCCTTACCTTCCAGTAGTTCGGCATAAATTTCTAAAAATCTTAAATCAAAGAATGGTTGTGTGAAAAATCCATCTGCCCCTGCTTGAATTTTTCTTTTTATACTGTATGATTCAGCTCTCATACTAGTTCGATATTGATCAATACCAGCATATACTTTTACTTCTGGCATTTCCATTTTAAATTTACGAATTACATCAGTACTAATAGTTGGATATATTTTTCTGCCCATATCTTGTGGCGGATCACCAGTAACTACTAATACTTCATTGATATTATTTTCTCTTAAAAATTCAACCATTGGTAATGGTTGGTCTAAATCAATATCAATTGCTCTAATATGAGGGATTGCTTGATTGAAATACTGCTTAGCTATTTTACAGCCTTCCCAGCTATGTATATCATAACGTAATAATTCCGGAATATTTATAATATCGATTTCTTTAAATTGTTTTACAACATTTAATTCATCTAATAAATACTCTTTATCGCGTGGCACTATTTCTACTGATATTTTAGTCATAAAACTCCTCCTATGTAAAACTTAGAACAAACCAACTATTTTCCCTTCATTGGTAATATCCATTCTTTCAGCTGCCGGCACTTTCGGTAATCCCGGCATCGTTAAAATATTACCGGTAATAGCAACGATAAAACCAGCTCCAGCAGCAATTCTAAGTTCTCTTACTGTTATATTAAAATCCTTTGGACAACCAAGTTTTGCCATGTCATCACTTAAAGAATACTGCGTTTTCGCCATACAAATCGGCGTATCCGTAAAACCCAAGGCAGTTAACTCTGTAATAGTTTTTTCAGCTGCCACTGTATAGGTAACATCAGTCGCACCATATATTTCTTGTGCTATTTTTTTAATTTTAACTTTTATTTCATCTTTTTCATCATAAATATAGTTAAAATTAGATTTTTTATTAGATGCTTCCAGTACTTTTTCTGCTAATACTATCCCTCCGGTACCGCCTTGTTCCCATACTTTTGATACCGCAACTTCCGCTCCCATTGCTTCACATTTTTCTTTAACAAATAATAACTCTTTTTCAGTGTCTGTTGGAAAAGCATTTATCGCTACCACTGTTGGTAGTCCAAATTTATGCATATTATCAATATGCTTAGTTAAATTAGCTAGACCGTCTGCTAGCGCTGTCATATTCTCAGCAGTTAGCTCGTTTTTCGCCATACCACCATGCATTTTCAACGCTCTAACTGTTGCTACAACTACAACTGCATCTGGTTTAAATCCGGCAAAACGACATTTAATATTTAAGAATTTTTCCGCACCTAAATCTGCACCAAAACCAGCTTCTGTAACAACCACATCAGCTAATTTTAAAGCAAATTTTGTTGCCATCACACTATTACAGCCATGTGCAATATTAGCAAAAGGTCCACCGTGAACAAAGGCCGGTGTATTTTCTAAAGTTTGCACCAAGTTAGGTTTAATTGCATCTTTAAACAATAACGTCAAAGCTCCAGTAACATTTAAATCACTAGCCTTAATCGGTGTACCATCATATGTATAGCCGACAATGATTTTTCCTATTCGTTCTTTCATATCGTCAAGATCTTTTGCTAAGCATAAAATAGCCATCATTTCAGAAGCTACTGTGATATCAAAACCAGTCTCCCGAGGCACACCATTCGCCGTTCCACCTAGTCCACAGATAATCGAGCGCAGCGCTCTGTCATTTAAATCAACAACTCGTCGCCAAGTAATTTTACGAGGATCAATATTTAATTCGTTGCCTTGATGGATATGATTATCAATCACTGCTGCTAGTAAGTTATGGGCTGAAGTTATCGCATGAAAATCTCCGGTAAAGTGAAGATTAATATCTTCCATCGGTACAACTTGAGCATAACCGCCTCCAGCAGCACCGCCTTTTACACCAAAACAAGGCCCTAATGAAGGTTCTCTAAGGGCTATTACTACCTTTTTATTAAGTTTGCGAATTGCATCACCCAGTCCAACAGTCGTCGTTGTCTTTCCTTCACCGGCCGGCGTCGGATTAATTGCAGTAACCAAAATTAATTTTCCATCAGGTCTATTTTTGATTTTTTCCCATGATTTTAAAGAAACTTTAGCCTTGTATTTGCCATAAAGCTCTAGCTCTTCTTCGGCAATATTAAGTTCTTCTGCGACTTTTACTATTGGTTTCATTGTTGCTTCTTGAGCAATCTCAACATCACTTTTCATTTCTATCTCCCTTAGAAATTGTTTATTTATTAATTAATATTTCTATTTAATTTTGCTGCTTTAACAGTATTATGAAGTAGCATCGCAATAGTTAATAAGCCAACGCCACCCGGCACCGGTGTTATTGCTCCAGCAACTTCTTTTACACTATCAAAGTCCACATCGCCAACTAATTTTTTTGGAGCAATTCTATTAATTCCAACATCAATTACCACCGCTCCAGGTTTAACCATATCAGCTGTAAGAAAATTAGGTTTACCAATAGCCACAACTAAAATATCAGCTTGTTTAGTTACTGTAGCCAAATCTTTAGTGCGGGAATGACAGATTGTAACCGTAGCATTCCGTGCTAATAGTAAATTAAACATCGGTTTACCAACAATATTACTACGACCAATAACTACAGCATTTTTCCCTGCAATCTCAATTCCTGCTAACTCCAACATTTTAATACAACCTAATGGGGTACAAGGAACTAAATGTTCTTGTCCAATCCCAAGTTTACCTACATTAGCAGGGTGAAAACCATCGACATCCTTATTGGGATTAATAAAATCAAGAATTTCACTTTCATCAGCTCTAATATGCTCCGGTAATGGTAATTGAACCAAAATACCATCAATTTTTTCATCTTTATTTAATTCATCAATTTTTTGTAATAACTCTTCTTTGGTAGTAGTTTCCGGCAGTTCTATTACTGCTGAGTAAATACCAACTTCTTCACAAGATCGGTGTTTATTAGCTACATAAACTTTTGATGCCGGGTTTTCGCCAACTATAATAACCGCTAACCCCGGATTAACATTATGTTGTTGTTTTAGTTTTTCAACTTCAGCCTTTACTTCTCCTTTTATTTTTGAAGCAAAAACCTTACCTACTAATATATTTGCTGCCATAAAACTCCTCCTACTAATTAAAATTTAACTAATAAATCGATTAACGTACATAGAAAAATTGAAATTCCGACTAAACCATTCCGCATAAAATAAGTTTGTGTAACCTCACTCAAATCATCAGGTTTAATAATGGAATGTTGATAATATAAAACTAATGTGGCTAACACTACCCCGCAATAATAAATATAAGATAAGTTTAATAATAAGCCGACAGCTAAAAAAGATGCAATGCTAATAATATGCATTATTTTAGATAGTTTCATTGCTCCTGTAACACCAAATCTTACTGGCATAGAATTTAATCCTTGCGCTTTATCAAAATTGATATCCTGGCAAGCGTAAATAACATCAAACGCTGCAATCCAAATTCCTACCGCTAAACCTAATAATATAATAGCCCAATTAAAATAACCGGTAATCGCAATCCAGCCGCCAATTGGTGCTACTGCTAAAGCTAACCCTAACACTAAATGGCAAGTCCAGGAAAATCTTTTCATGTAAGGATAAATAACAAACGGGATTACAGCTAATGGAGCCAATTGCAAACAAATCGGCTGAAGCTGTGCCGCTGCCAAGATGAAAAATACAAAACTTATTATAATCAATAAAATTGCTTCCCTTGGTGTAACTTTTCCAGTAACCATTGGTCTATCTTTAAATCTCGGATGAATCTTATCATATTTTAAGTCAATAAAATTATTAAGTGCTAATGCTGCACTTCTCGCGCCAATCATTGCTATTGTAATCCAAAAAATATCAGTAATTTTAGGAATCCCCTGCGCTGCTAAAACAGCCCCCATATAGGCAAATGGTAGGGCAAAGACAGAATGAGATAACGCAATGTTATCTAAATGTGCTTTTATCTTACTCAAGATTTAATCTCCGCCATTTCTCATCAACTATTTTTTTAATATCTTCACTCATAACAATTTCATCTGGCCACTCTCTGGTATGCCCTTCAGCCGGCACTGATTTTGTTGCATCAATGCCAACTTTTGTTCCCCAATTTGGCATTGGCGAAGAATGATCCAACACATCAAGCGGTCCATCGACCATCACAATATCTCTTCTAGCATCAATATTATTAAAGACTCTCCACCAAACTTCATTGGTATCTTGAACATTAACATGGGCATCAACAATTATAATCATTTTCGTGAACATCATTTGTCCCATACCCCATATAGCATGCATCACCTTTTTAGCTTGCTGTGGGTAAGTTTTCTTAATTGAGACCATCGCACAATTATGAAACACACCTTCTAACGGTAAATTAATATCAACAATTTCCGGAATTTGTTGTTGTAAAAACGGTAAGAAAATTCTTTCCGTCGCTTTAGCTAAGAAACAATCTTCCATTGGTGGCTTACCAACAATAGTTGATGGATAAATTGGATTTTTACGATGCGTAATACAAGTAATATGAAACACCGGATACATATCAGCCAAAGAATAATAACCGGTATGGTCGCCAAACGGGCCTTCTCGGCGTAGTTCATCTAATAATACATAACCTTCCAACACTATTTCCGAATGTGCCGGAACCTCCACATCAATAGTTTCGCACTTTACCATTTCCACTGATTTCTTTCTAAGCATTCCGGCAAAAACCATTTCATCAACATCACGCGGTAATGGTGCTGTCGCTGCATAAGTTAATACCGGATCTGCACCAATTGCCACTGCAACCTCAATTCGATCCTTACCAATTTCAATATGGTCACGGAAATTATCAGCACCATTTTTATGAATATGCCAATGCATCCCCGTAGTTTGTCCATCATATTTTTGTAGTCGATACATTCCAACATTACGTTTGCCCGTTTTCGGATTTTTGGTAAATACCATTGGCAATGTAATAAATTTACCACCATCTTGTGGCCAACATTTCAAAATAGGAAATTTATCAATTGACGGTTGATCTTTAATAATAACTTCTTTACATGGTCCATTTTTCACATACTTAGGAAAGTTTATCGCCTTTTTCGCTTGAGGAATTATCTTTATAACATCAAGTTTATTTTTCAATGATATATACGGCAACTTTAGCAACTCTCTAATTTCATCAGCAATATCATCAATCTTTTCAACACCTAATGCTAATGCCATTCTTTCCATACTACCAAAAGCATTCATTAGTACCGGAATATCATAACCCTTAACATTTTCAAATAATAATGCTACATTTTTATCACCGGTCATTTTAGAAACTCGATCAGTTATTTCCGTAATTTCCAAATCACAATCAACAGGTTCTTTTATTCTCTTCAGCCAGCCTTTTGCTTCAAGGGCAGCAATAAATTCTCTTAAATCATTAAAAGCCAAAATAATAGCTCCTTCCTTACTTTTGCAATAAATATTTAACAATAATAATGCTAATTTCATATAATATTAAAATCGGTACTGCAATCATCGTCTGTGAAAAAACATCTGGTGTCGGTGATATAAACGCCCCGATAATAAAAGAAAATAAAATTACTATTTTTCGTTTTTTTATCAAATATTTTGAACTAACGAAGCCCAGCTTTGCTAATACCAAAATAATTAATGGTAATTCAAAAATAAAGCCAAATGGCATTAGAAATGAAATTACAAAATCCAGATATTGTCCAATGGAAAATAAAGGTTGTAAATCAACGTTAGAAAAACCTAAAAAAAACTTTATTCCAGCCGGTAAAACAAAATAGTATGAAAAAATTAGTCCCACAAAAAACAAAATAAATGATGTCGGAACTAAAAAGCTTACAGCTGTTCTCTCATCATCAGTTAAGGCAGGAATTAAAAATGCCCATATTTGATAAAGCACAAACGGCAAACTTATTAAAAAGCCTGTAAAAAATGAGGCTTTTAAATAAGTAAAAAAAGCTTCTGCTGGATGCATATAATACAATTTACCAGCAGGAGCAGTTATAAAATGTACTATTTCTTCCGCAAAATAATACGAAATCGTACTAAAAAAACCAATAACCAGTAAACATAAAATCAATCTTTTTCTTAATTCAGATAAATGACTAACTATCGTCATTTCACCGTCATCTTGTAATTCATTTTGGTTTGATTCCATTTTAAATCAAACCTCACTTAGCCTTATCTTTATCGTTTTTAAGGTCTGTAGTTTCAGACAATTTTTCTGTCTTTTCGGCATCTTTTGTTATATCAATTACTTTATCATCATTTGAATTAGTTGCTTTTTTGAATTCATTTAAGCTTTTCCCTAATGCTTTGCCAATATCAGGTAGTTTACTAGGACCAAATACAACTAATGCAATTATTAAAATCAGTATTAATTCCGGCATGCTAAAATTAAACACTTTCTTCAACCTCCATTTTTATATTACCTTTTATTATACAGGTAGACTCATAAAAAAACAACATCACCTAATACAAAATGCCCTTGTTGTCACAAGGGCATTTTATTAAAAATCGCGCATTTGCACAAAGTCTGCAACACTGTTAAAAGCTTCTTTAACTTCTGTATCCAAACAACTCGGCAAAACGTTTCGTGCTTTTGTTAAATAGTCATCAACCACTTGATAAGAATATTTTATCGCAGCTGTTTCATTGATAATTGACAAACCTCTTGCCAATTGTTCTTTTGTCATATTTTGAGTCGCCACAATTTGTTTTAACTCATCTTTATCCACACTATTATTCATTGCATAAATAGTCGGTAAAGTTACAATTCCCTGTAATAAATCATTCCCTACCGGTTTACCCATTTTTTCTGTAGTCGCTGTAATATCAAGAATATCATCAGTTATTTGAAACGCCATTCCAATACAATAACCATATTGGCGTAATGCTTCTACCTCATCTGTTGATAATTCAGCCATAATAGCACCTAATTCACAGCTCGCAGCGATAAAGTCAGCGGTCTTTTTCGCAATTTTTGTGAAGTAAACACTTTCTTCCATTTCCGGCACAAAAATTTCTTGATTTTGAATAATCTCACCTTCACTCATTGCACAAATCAAATCAGTTAAAACTGACATTATTCTGGAGTTAGGATTTTGTGCTACCAACGAAAAAGCTTTGGAGAATAGATAGTCTCCTGTTAGAACAGAAATTTGATTACCCCATTTTGCATTAGCTGTAATAATTCCTCTTCTAGTCGCCGCCTTGTCCACTACATCATCATGTACTAATGTCGCCATATGAATTAACTCTAAGGCTACCGCCAAGTCCATGATATTTTTAGTTCTAGCAACTTTACAATTAGCCAAAAAATAAAGGGCGGGTCTTAATCTTTTTCCCCCAGCCTTTACTAAATGAGTTCCTATTTCTGTTATCAATGGTACCGGTGAAGAAACAACTTCCAACAGAATTTCTTCTAATTTTTCTAAATCATTTTTTACGATATCAAACATTCTATTTTTAAGCAAAATTTATCACCTACAAGCAAAATCTGTTAATATAATACACTATTTTATCTTTTAAAGTCTAGATATTTATCATAATTAAACTACTTATACTTAGCAAAAATATCTCATACTTGTTTTTTTCCACTCTTTAATACTAAATAGCATTTTATAATCAGTTAAATTATTTTCCTGTGCAATGTTATTGGCAATATCACTACACTCAGCTCTAGTATGAGCATGAATCATCGTATAAACATTATAAGGCCAATTCTTTGTTGTTTTTCGATCATAGCAATGTGATACTGCTGTATTTGTAGCCATATTGGCACCAATTTGCTCCAACTTATCTGGTGGCACTTTCCATGCACATAACACATTAGCGGCAAAGCCAACTTCTCGATGTCTCAATACCGCACCGGATTTACGCAACTTACCGCTTTTCGCATAATTATTTAAACGAGTTATTAGTTCAGCTTCCGTTATTCCAATTTTTTCTGCCAATGCCAAGTATGGTCTAGGTACTATAGGGATTTCATCTTGCACTGTCGCTATAATTTTTTTGTCTAATTCATCAAGCATTATATCACCTACTTTAAATTAAAGTTGACGCTTACTTTATATTTTTTATTAGCTGGTAAGTTAATAAGATCTAATACTCCCGGTAAACTTTTAATATGGTTTAATATTTCTTCTTGTTGTTCCATATCTATCGTTATCAAAGTGAACCATAAATTATAGTCGCCTTCACGCTCATAATTATGAGTCACCCCATTGTACTGATTAATAACATTAGCGACATTTTCCAACTGCTCTGGTAAAACCTTTGTGGCAATTAAAGTTCCTTCATAGCCTAATTTTGCCGAGTCAAAAAACAAGCCGATTTTTCTAATATAACCGAGTTCTTTTAATTCGTTAAGCCTTGCAATAACTTCTTCCTCGCTAGTATTTAATTGATCCGCCAACACTTGAAATGGTCTTTCGGTTAACGGTAAATTTGTCTGTAAAATATTTAATAGAGCTTTATCAAATGAAGTTAGCATACTCTTGCTCCTAATTCAATTTAGTCCTAGATAAAAGATAAGAGACAGAAGAAACTGTCTCTTATCTTTTATCTTATTTATTCTAACAAACTATTACCGATTACGTCAAGCAACTCTGCTCTTCCCACATTTTTAGCAGAGGAATATGGCAAAATATCCATATTATCTACACCTAATGCTTTTTTAATTTCATTTAAGTGTTTTTGAATCGCCATTTTACTGATTTTATCTGTTTTAGTCGCAATAACTAACACCGGTAAATTATTTTCCACCAACCATTTAAACATATCAATATCAGTTTTCATTGGTTGATGTCTGCTATCGATTAATTGACAAACAAACTTAAGTCTTTTCGATGTTAAAAGATATTCATCAATAAATTTTGCCCATCGTTTTCGATTAGCCTGCCCAGTTTTAGCATAACCATACCCCGGTAAATCAACTAAAAAGAAATCTTTTCTAGTTTCTTCATCTAATTTAGCAGTCATCTTAAAAAAATTAATAGTTTGCGTTTTCCCCGGTGTACCACTTATTCTAGCTAAACCGCCAACTCTACTTAGGGAATTAATCAACGATGATTTACCAACATTAGATCTGCCAATAAAAACAATCTCTGCTAAATCCCCTTCTGGATATTGATCCGGTCTGACTGCCGAAGCAACATACTCCGCTCTGATAATATTTATTTCACTATTCATTACTTTCCACCATTGCACAGTTTAAAACTTCGTCCATATGCTCAACCAACACAAATTCTAACTGTTTTCTTATATTATTTGGAATATCATCCATATCGCGTTTATTCTCTTTTGGTAAAATAATTGTTTTTATCCCCAAGCGATGTGCCGCTAATACTTTTTCTTTTAGCCCACCAATTGGTAGTACTCTACCACGCAAAGTAATCTCGCCGGTCATCGCTACATCAGTACGAACTTTTTTACCCGTCAACGCTGAAACTACCGCTGTCGCCATCGTAATACCGGCTGACGGACCATCTTTAGGAATAGCACCTTCCGGCAAATGAATGTGGATATCGTTCTTTTCATAAAAATCGGGCTCTATTCCCAATTTTTCAACTCTGCTTCGAATATAACTTAACCCAGCTTGTGCTGACTCTTTCATTACATCACCTAATTGCCCGGTTAAAATTAAATTTCCCTTGCCTTTTAAAATTGAAACCTCTGTTGGTAATACATCTCCACCAACCTCAGTCCAAGCTAGACCAGTACTAACACCCACTTGATCTTTATTTTCGGCTTGTCTTTTATGATATTTAGCACTGCCTAAGAAAGTATGTAAATTTTGCACCGTAATTTTAATAGATTTTTTATCTTCTTGAACAATTTTTCTTGCAGCCTTCCGACACAAATTCGCAATACTACGTTCTAAACTTCTAACCCCGGATTCTCTTGTATATTCACTGATAACTTTTTGGATAGTATTATCTGCTATACTAACTTGCTTATTATTTAACCCATGTTCTTTAAGCTGTTTTTCAATTAAATAACGTTTGGCAATTTGAATTTTTTCTTCTTCGGTATACCCGGCAATATTAATAACTTCCATTCTATCTCGCAATGGTCTTGGAATATTATGCACAGTATTAGCAGTAACTACCCACAGTACTTTTGATAAATCAAATGCATTCTCTACATAATGATCACTAAAAGTATTATTTTGTTCCGGATCTAATACCTCTAACAATGCTGCCGATGGGTCTCCCCGAAAATCAGCATTCATTTTGTCTATTTCATCCAATAAAAAGACCGGATTGCTCGAACCGGCAGTTCTCATGCCTTGAATAATACGTCCGGGCATTGCTCCAACATAAGTCCGACGGTGTCCTCTAATTTCAGCCTCATCTCGAACACCACCTAACGACACTCTAACGAATTTTCTATCAACAGCTTTAGCTATTGATCGTGCTAAAGAAGTTTTCCCTACCCCCGGTGGTCCAACTAAGCATAAAATTGGCCCTTTAATACTATCTGTCAATTTCCTAATTGATAAATATTCTAAAATTCTTTCCTTAACTTTATCTAATCCAAAATGATCGGCATTTAAAATATCTTCAGCATGGTTAATATCTAAATTATCTTCGGTGTAAACGCCCCATGGTAGCGATAGTAAACACTCAATATAGGTTCTTACTACACTAGTTTCCGCTGCCATATTTGGCATTTTTTCCAGTCGTGAAATTTCTTTTTTAATTTTATCCTTAATCTCCTCAGGATAGTTGCCCTTTTCTAGTTTTTCACGATATTCGGCAATTTCAATGCTTTTATCATCTTTTTCGCCTAATTCTTTTTGAATTGCCTTTAGTTGTTCACGCAAATAATATTCTTTTTGCGTTTTCTCCATTTGCTTTCTAACTCTACCGGCAATTTTCTTTTCTAGCTCTAATATTTCCATCTCGCGTGCTAAAATTTCACAGAGCTTTTCCAGACGTTCTTTTATATCAATAGCTTCCAATAAAAGCTGTTTATCTTCAATTTTTAAAGATAAATGACTAACAATTAAATCACTTAAACGCCCAGGCTCTTCCACCACCACCACTGACACCATTGTTTCCGGTGGTATCTTTTTGCTAAGTTTAACCCAATTTTCAAATTGACTTACAACGACTCTAGTTAGAGCTTCCACATCAGTCGGTTTTTCTTCAGCATCCTTAAATTCATTAATTTCAACCTCATAATAAGGTTCTTCACTAATATATTCTACAATTTCCGCTCTATATAAGCCTTCTACTAATACCCTAATCGTGCCTCCAGGTAATTTTAATAATTGCTTAACCTCTGCCACCGTACCAACCTTAAAAATATCATCAGGCTCAGGCTTATCAGTATTAGCATCTTTTTGCGTTGACAACATAATTAAACGATCTTGAACCATCGCTTTTTCTAACGCAGCAATTGATTTTTCGCGACCAACATCCAAATGGATGATCATATAAGGAAATACCATCACTCCTCTTAACGGCAATAATGGCATATTTTTCAGTTCTTTCATCTAAAAACCTCCAATACAATGCAACAAAATCTACATCAGTAATTATTTTATCTAAACAATTTCTGTACCAACTTTATTATCGTCAGTAATTATTACAGAAATAATAATATTCTCAAAACAAGATTGAAAATCCTTTATTTTATAATTAAAATTTTTTACAATCAAATGGCTGTCTCTCCATAGGTTAACACCTTGATGAGACAGCCACTAACTTTAAGCTGATTCTTCTTTTTTAGCTTTAATATCGACCGTACATAAAACTGGTTCTTCTTTTTTCAAAATAACCTCTTTAGTTACAGTACATTTCGTTACATCGGCTCTAGATGGTATTTCATACATAACATTACACATCGCCGCCTCAATAATCGATCTTAATCCTCTAGCCCCGGTATTGCGTTTTAATGCTTCTTGCGCAATTAATCTTAAAGCATCTTCTTTAAACTCTAATTCAACATTATCAATCTCAAACATCTTTTTATACTGTTTTACCAATGCATTCTTAGGTTCAACTAAAATACTCATTAACGCATCTTCATCTAATGAATCTAATGTTACAATCACCGGCAATCGACCTACAAACTCTGGAATTAATCCAGTCTTTAATAAATCTTCCGGTAATAAACTTTTTAAAGTTTCACCAATTTTTTTCTTTTCTTTACTAGCAACTTCGGCACCAAAGCCTAACCCTTTTTTACCAATACGATTGCCAATTATTTTTTCAATACCATCAAAAGCTCCACCACAAATAAATAAAATATTGGTAGTATCAATTTGAATAAACTCTTGATGCGGATGCTTTCTGCCACCTTGTGGTGGTACACTAGCAACAGTACCTTCTAAAATTTTAAGCAAGGCTTGTTGAACACCTTCACCCGACACATCTCTAGTAATTGATGGATTTTCCGATTTACGTGCAATCTTATCAATCTCATCAATATAAATAATGCCTCGTTCAGCTTTTTCAACATCGTACTCCGCTGCTTGTATTAATTTTAAAAGAATATTTTCTACATCTTCACCCACATAACCGGCTTCAGTTAACGACGTAGCATCAGCAATTGCAAATGGTACATTCAAAATTTTCGCCAAGGTTTGTGCTAGTAATGTCTTCCCACTACCAGTTGGTCCAATCATAATGATATTGGATTTTTGCAATTCCACATCATCAATTTTTGCAGTCAAATTTATTCTTTTGTAATGATTATAAACAGCTACCGCTAAATTTTTCTTAGCATTTTCTTGACCAATAACATACTCATCTAAAATGCTTTTGATGTCTTTAGGTTTTGGTACCTCTTTTAAATCAATGTCAACATCATCACTAAATTCTTCTTCTATAATTTCATTACAAAGCTCTATACATTCATCACAAATGTACACCCCCGGCCCTGCAACTAATTTTTTGACCTGTTCTTGCATCTTACCGCAAAAAGAACACTTCAGTTGACCTTTGTCATCACCAAACTTCAACATGATATCACCTCTCTATTTCAGGCTTTCGGCTTTTTCCCCACGGACAATAACTGCATCTATGATACCGTATTCTTTTGCTTGTTCGCTAGACATAAAGAAATCACGTTCAGTATCAGTTTGAATTTTTTCCAAAGGCTGACCTGTATGTTTAACTAAAATATCATTGCCAATTTCACGCAAGCGTAAAATTTCTTTTGCTTGTATCTGTATATCAGTTGCTTGACCTTGTGCACCACCTAGTGGCTGATGAATCATTATTCTCGCATAAGGTAGGGCAAAACGTTTTCCTTTTGCACCTGCACTCAATAACAATGATCCCATACTTGCAGCTTGACCTAAGCATATCGTTGAAACATCCGGCTTTATATATTGCATTGTATCATAAATTGCCAATCCAGCAGTTACTACACCACCTGGACTATTAATATATAAATGGATATCTTTATCCGGATCTTCTGATTCTAAAAACAATAATTGTGCAATTACAACATTAGCAACATTATCATCAATCGGACCACCAATAAAAACAATACGATCTTTCAACAAACGTGAATAAATATCATACGCACGTTCACCACGATTAGACTGTTCTACGACCATAGGTACATAATTCACAAAATCACCTCGGAATCCAAAGTATAAACCTTAAATTTTATTATTGTGCTACATTATCAAGAATTATTTGTACAGCTTTTTTACGTACAACGGTATTAATTAAGTCGTTAATTCTACCTTGTTGTTGAATAATTGATTGTACTTGCTCCGGTGTAGCGCCGTAAGCTTTTGCCATATTTTCAACTTCATCAGCTAAATCAGTAGCTTCAACTTTTACATCTTCCGCTTTTGCAATTGCTTCTAACATTAAGTCAGCTTTTACATTTTCAGCTGCAATTTCACGATAGTTATTTCTAATTGCATCTAAATCCATTTTAACATATTCAAGATATTGTTCAAACTTCATTCCACGACCTTCAAGTCCTGATTTTAATTCTTCAATCATATGATTAATACGATTTTCAATCATTACTTCCGGTAATTCTACTTTGCAATTATCACTAGCTTGTTTTAAGGCTGCAGATTTAACAGCATTTTCTGCTTTTTCAGCTGCAACTTTTTCAAGATTAGCTTTAATATCAGCTTTCAATTCTTCTACAGTATTAAAAGCACTTACATCTTTTACGAATTCATCGTCTAATGTTGGCATTTCTTTGCGTTTCACATCATTAATAGTAACTTTAAACATTGCTGATTTACCGGCTAAGTTAGGAGCATGGTATTCTACTGGGAATACAACATTTACATCTCTTTCATCGCCAGCTTTAGCGCCAACTAATTGTTCTTCAAAGCCAGGAATAAAGCTTCCGGAACCTATTTGTAGTGGATAGCCTTTACCTTCGCCACCTTCAAACGCTTCACCATCAACAAATCCTTTGAAGTCAATAACTGCAAAGTCACCATCTTTGATTTCAGCATTTTCTGCTACAACCATTTTAGCATTATTATTTAATAAATTATTAATTTGGTTTTGAATTTGCTCTTCAGTAACTGCTTCAACATTTTTTTCAACTTTTAAATTTTTATATTCACCAAGCTCAATTTCCGGTTTTGGAACAATTGTAGCTTTGAAAACTAATTCTTTTTCTTCTTCTAATGTGATAATATCAACTTCAGGTCTAACAACCGGATCAAGGTTTTGTTCAACTAACGCTTTATTTAAAGCATTAGGAGCAACAATATCAAAAGCTTCTTCTAATAAAGCTTGTTTACCAATTTTAGAAATTAAAACATTACGTGGTACTTTCCCTTTACGGAAACCAGGAATGTTAATTTTTTTGCTTAATTTTGCAAAAGCTAAATCCAGACCTTTTTTCACTTCTTCTTGCGGTACTGTAATCTCTAGAACAACTTTATGATTGTCAATTTTTTCGGTAGTAACTTTCATTTATACTGCGCCCTCCGTTTATCGAAAAAAATTTTATTTTTGGCGACTAGACTACTGAATAATTATTATAGTAGAAAAACTAATCAACCCATAGGCATAATACGCCATACAATGCATAATACCATACTTAATTACTAAAAACAAGTATATTAAAAAAACCTAACACAATTTATGTTAGGTTAATAATATTAATGGAGCGGAAAACGAGATTCGAACTCGCGACCCTCGCCTTGGCAAGGCGATGCTCTACCACTGAGCTATTTCCGCATACTATACAAATAAATGGCGGAGTGGGTGGGGTTCGAACCCACGCACGCTTGCGCGCCTAACGATTTAGCAAACCGTCCTCTTGAGCCTCTTGAGTACCACTCCATGTTGAAAATATAAAGTTATCTGGCAGGGGCAGTAGGACTTGAACCCACAACCAACGGTTTTGGAGACCGCTACTCTACCAATTGAGCTATACCCCTACTAAAAATGGGGTGACTGATGGGGCTCGAACCCACGCATACCGGAGCCACAATCCGGCGTGTTAACCACTTCACCACAGCCACCATTATTTAAAGAAAAAGCCAAGCGAATTTTAAAATCGATTGGCTTTTAACTTAACCAGCAACTACCTAACCTCCCAGGTCGTTTCCAACCAAGTACTCTCGGCGTGTATAGGCTTAACTACTGTGTTCGGAATGGGAACAGGTGGTACCCTATAGCTATCATCACTGG
>JAGPMH010000030.1 GCA_018052945.1 Negativicutes bacterium
TGATGCCGGCAATAACTTCGGTAGAAGCGTTAGTGCCTCTTCCTTTAAAATCAAACCATTTTTCCACGAATTTTCCTCCTAAAATTTAATGTTGTTTTGTCTGAAAATGACTAAAACATACTAATATAAAGTATACTGAAAATAATTCATTTTTTTATTATAGCATAAAGTATAATGAAAAATAAAAATTTAAAATAAAATTTTTGTAGTTTTTTGTCTTAAAAATATAGTTGGTGGACAAAATTGTTTTTTAAAATGCCAAAAACGCAAAAAAAGTTACAAAAATCGCTTGACAAAGACTGTTTATATTGCAATAATGTATATAACTTTACAAAATAAATAAAAATTTGAATACAAAAGTATATCTAAAATATATTTTTGAAAACAAGTAATGATTAGGTAAAGAGTGCTACTGTACTACTACAGAGAGCCGATGGTTGGTGCAAATCGGTGTGGGGCTAGTACTTGACTTCGCCTAGGAGCTTTTTTATCTGTTATTGTTATGGATGAAACGCGTGCTCGGTGTTATGGAGCAGTTAAGTATAATGTAGGGTGGTACCGCGCTTTAACGCCCCTATTGACTATGGTCAGTAGGGGCGTTTTTTATGTATGGGAGGAATACCATGAAACATGTATTATCGGTATTAGTACAAAACCAACCGGGAGTATTGGTGCGAGTTGCCAGTATGTTTTCGCGTAGAGAATTTAATATTGATAGCTTATCAGTGGGCGTAACCCAATCACCGGAATACTCCAGGATGACGGTTGTTATTCATGGTGATGAGTCGGTTATTACTCAAATGATTAAGCAATTGGAAAAGTTATTGGAAGTTGTGGCTGTACAAACTTTGGCGTCAGATTCATCTGTTACCAGAGGTATGACCTTAATAAAGGTAAATGCCGAGGAACAATCAAGGATGGAAATCCTGAAAATAGCAGAGGTTTTTCGCGCAAAAGTTGTAGATGTACAAAAAACAACTCTTATATTAGAGATTACCGGCGATGATGAAAAAATTGACGCATTTGCGAAATTATTATCACCGTATGGCATTCTTGAGACAATCCGTACCGGACTAATTGGTTTGGAACGGGGAGATCATACAATTTATCAACAATGTGAGGAGAGAGATTATTATGGCAAAGATGTATTATGAACAAGATGCAAATTGGGAGCTTATGCAAGGTAAAACTGTAGCGATCATTGGTTATGGTAGCCAAGGTCACGCACATGCTCTTAACTTAAAAGACAGTGGTGTGAATGTAATAGTTGGTCTTTATGAAGGTAGTAAATCAAGAGCTAAAGCTGAAGAAGCTGGCTTGAAAGTAGCAACTGTTGCTGAGGCGGTTAAAGCTGCTGACTTAACAATGATTCTTATCCCTGATGAAAAACAAGCTCAAGTTTACAAACAAGATATTGAGCCAAACTTAAAAGCTAACAGTGCATTAGTATTTGCTCATGGTTTTAACATTCATTTCCAACAAATCGTTGCACCGGCAAATGTTGACGTATTCATGGTAGCACCTAAAGGTCCTGGACATTTAGTGCGTCGTGTATTCACTGAAGGTGGTGGAGTACCATGTGTAATGGCTGTTCATCAAGATGCAACTGGTAATGCAAAAGACTTAGCACTTGCTTATGCTAAAGGTATTGGTGGAGCTAGAGCAGGCGTACTTACTACTACTTTCAAAGAAGAAACTGAAACTGATTTATTTGGTGAGCAAGCAGTATTATGTGGTGGTTGTTCCGAACTTATCAAAGCAGGTTTTGAAACATTAGTAGAAGCTGGTTACCAACCAGAAATCGCTTACTTTGAGTGTTTACATGAAATGAAATTAATCGTTGATTTAATGTATGAAGGCGGAATGGCTAACATGCGTTATTCTATCAGTGACACTGCTGAATATGGCGATTATATGATTGGACCACGTGTTGTAACTGATGAAACACGTGCTGAAATGAGAAAAGTGTTAAGCGAAATCCAAAATGGTATTTTCGCAAGAAATTGGATCTTGGAAAACCAAGCTAACCGTCCTGAATTTTTAGCTAGAAGACGTAGAGGGGCAGAGCATCAAATTGAAGTAGTGGGTAAAGAATTACGTTCAATGATGACTTGGTTAAATAAAAAATAATTTTCTAGCGTTTATATAGTTCAATTTTAAATACGGCTTACGCTTACAACTTTTATATAGTAGGGCGTAAGCCGTTTTAATATAGGGAGCAATAAATCATGACCGATAAAATTAAAATTTTTGATACGACATTGCGCGATGGTGAGCAAATGCCGGGTGTCTGTTTAGATGAAAATGAAAAATTGGAAATAGCCCAAGCCTTAGCAAAAATGAAAGTTGATACTATTGAAGCCGGGTTTCCATTTGCTTCACAAGCAGATTTTAGAGCAGTAGCCTTAATTTCTGAAAAAATAACCGATGTTACAGTGGCAGCATTAGCAAGAGCCAGTCAAAAAGATATAGATGTGGCTAGACAAGCTTTAGAAAAGGCTAAAAATCCTTGTATTCATACTTATATTGCAACCAGTGATATTCATTTGCAACATAAGCTAAAGATGACTAGAGCTCAAGTGTTATTGCATGCTCAAGAAGCAGTACGTTACGCTAAGCAATTTGTAGAAAATGTAGAGTTTTCGGCAGAAGATGCAGCACGGTCTGATTGGGATTTTTTATGTCAGGTTTATAGCTCAGTGATATCAGCTGGTGCTACGACTATTAATGTGCCTGATACTGTTGGCTATGCGACGCCGGCTGAGTTTGGGGCATTGATAAAGTACATCAGAGAAAATGTGGTTGGGATTGAAAAAGCAATTATCAGTGTGCATTGTCATGACGATTTATCAATGGCTGTAGCAAACTCTTTGGCAGGAGTTTATAATGGAGCAATGCAAGTTGAATGTACGATTAATGGTTTGGGTGAAAGAGCTGGTAATGCGAGTATGGAAGCTATTGTCATGGCACTAAATACCCGTAAGGATTATTATAAAAAAGCGACTTGTATTGATACTAAACAGATTTATCGTACAGCTAAAATGGTCAGCACTTTAACCGGAGTAATGATAGCACCTAATAAGGCGATTGTGGGTGATAATGCCTTTTCACACGAATCAGGTATTCATCAGCAAGGAATATTAAATAATGCCTTAACTTATGAAATAATGAACCCGGAGAGTATTGGGGTTAGTCGTAATGCTATTGTTTTGGGTAAACATTCCGGAAAACATGCTTTTGAAGAGCGAATTATCCATTTAGGTTATGAATTAGATGAAGACAGCATTGAAAAATTGTTTGTCCAATTTAAAGAATTAGCGGATCGGAAAAAAACTATTTTTGACCGCGATATTGAGGCATTAATTACTGCCAAAAAAAATGAAATAAAAGAATATTATCAGTTGATAAGTCATAATGTATTAAGCGGTAACAAAACTACCTCTACGGCCTCAGTGCAGTTGCGATACGGCACAAAAGAGCTAGAAGAAGCCAGTTGTGGTGATGGTCCGGTTGATGCGGTCTTTAAAGCGATTAAAAAAGCTGTTAATATTGGTGATATAAATTTAAAAGATTATCAATTAAAAGCAATTACATCTGGACATGATGCTTTGGGTGAAGCAACGGTTTGGATTGAAAAAGACGGCAAGATTTATAGTGGCAGAGGTTTAAGTACTGATGTGATAGAGGCGAGTGTTAGAGCTTATATCATTGCTATTAATAAAATTGTTGCAGCAAAAGATATTAAAGAGCGAAAATTTCAAGGGGGTATATAAATGGGAATGAATATGACTGAAAAAATATTTGCACGTCATGCCGGTTTGGACAAAGTTGTTCCGGGCCAATTGATTAAGTGTAAACTGGATTTAGTTCTTGGAAATGATATTACTTCACCACCGGCTATTACTGAATTTAACAAAATAGGTAAACCTGTTTTTGATAAAAATAAAATTGCGTTAGTGCCGGATCATTTTACACCTAATAAAGATATAAAATCAGCCCAAATGGCTAAAATAGTTCGTGAGTTTGCCCGTAAACATGAAATTGTAAATTACTTTGAAGTTGGGCAAATGGGAATTGAACATGTTATTTTACCGGAGAAGGGTTTAGTTGCACCGGGAGATCTTATTATTGGGGCGGATTCTCATACTTGTACTTATGGTGCAGTAGGTGCTTTTGCTACTGGCGTAGGTTCTACTGATATGGGAGCAGCGATGGCAACCGGTGAGACTTGGTTTAAAGTTCCGGCGGCGATAAAAGTTGAATTGACTGGTAAAATGCCACAGTATGTAACCGGTAAGGATGTAATTTTGACGCTAATTGGGATGATTGGTGTTGATGGTGCGCGTTATCAATCGCTGGAGTTCTGTGGTGATGGTATTGCAAATTTAAGTATGACAGACCGTTTAACAATTGCTAACATGGCAATTGAAGCTGGTGCGAAAAATGGGATCTTCCCAGTTGATGATATTACTAAAGCTTATATTAAAGATAGAGTGACCAAACCTTATGAAATCGTGGAAGCTGATGCTGATGCAAAATACGATAGTGTTGTAAAAATTAATTTGGCAGAATTATTGCCGGTAGTGGCGCTACCTCATTTACCTGAAAATGTTAAAAACGTAAAAGACATTGCTGAAATTAAAATAGATCAAGTTGTTATTGGTTCTTGTACTAATGGTCGTATTGAAGATTTACAGCAAGCGGCAGAAGTTATGCAGGGGAAAGCTGTGCATCGTGATGTTAGAGCAATCATTATTCCGGGAAGCCAAGCTGTTTATTTAGAAGCAGTTAAATTGGGCTATATTGAAACTTTTATTAATGCGGGTGCTATTGTCAGCACGCCGACTTGTGGACCATGTCTTGGTGGTTATATGGGAATATTGGCAGCCGGAGAAAGAGCGGTAGCAACTACTAACCGTAATTTCAGAGGTCGTATGGGTCATGTTGATAGTGAAGTTTATTTAGCAGGTCCTTATGTAGCGGCAGCAAGTGCTATTTTGGGCAAAATTGCTCTTCCGGAGGAGGTAAAATAATGATATTAGAAGGTAAAGTTTGGCGTTATGGCGATAATGTTGATACAGATGTAATTATTCCGGCTCGTTATTTGAATACTGCTGATCCAAAAGAATTGGCAGCTCATTGTATGGAAGATATTGATGAGTCGTTTGCAAAAAATGTTAAACCTGGTGATATTATTGTTGCTGATAAAAATTTTGGTTGCGGTTCATCACGCGAACATGCTCCGGTAGCGATTAAAGCTAGTGGAGTGCCAATTGTTATTGCCGATAGTTTTGCGAGAATTTTTTATCGTAATGCGATTAATATTGGATTACCGTTATTGGAAATTGGTGAGGCTGTTAGTAAATTTAAAGCAGGCGATAAAATTCGTATTGATGTGTCAAATGGAACAGTAGAAAATTTAAATACCGGTGAAAGCTTTAAGGCACAACCGTTACCAGGCTTTATACAAGATATTGCAAAGCTTGGCGGATTAATTAATTATGTTAAGGAGGCTAACAATGGCTAAAAACATAGTTGTTATTCCTGGTGATGGTATTGGTGAAGAAATTACCGCTGCCGCAGTTCAAGTTTTAGAAAAAATTTCTCAAAAACATTCTTTGAATTTGGAATTTGCGAAACATCATGCCGGCGGTGCGGCGATTGATTTATATGGTGAACCATTACCTAAAAGCACGATTGATGCTGCTAAACAAGCTGATGCAGTATTGTTGGGAGCTGTGGGTGGTTATAAATGGGATAATGTTGCTCCACATTTAAGACCGGAAAAAGCAATCTTAGGATTGAGAAAAGAATTAGGATTATATGCGAATTTGCGCCCGGTAAAAGTTCCGGCAACTTTAGCAGAATATTCTCCTTTAAAACCGGAAATTGTTAGCGATATTGACATTGTTATTGTTAGAGAGCTAACCGGTGGAATTTATTTTGGCGAGAAATGTGAATCAGAACAACGCGACGGTGTTGAATGTGCTTGGGATGTTGAAATATACAGTGAGCCGGAAGTAGAGCGAATTATGAAAATAGCTTGTGAAACTGCACAAAAACGTTCCGGCAAAATTGTATCAGTTGATAAAGCTAATGTTTTAGCATCATCTAGATTATGGCGGAAAACTGTGGCTAAAGTAGTAGCAGATTACAGTGATGTAGCTGTTAGCAATATGTATGTTGACAATTGTGCAATGCAACTTGCTTTAAATCCTAAAAGTTTTGATGTTATAGTTACTAGTAATTTGTTTGGCGATATTTTAAGTGATGAGGCGGCAGTGCTTGGTGGTTCAATCGGCATGATGCCATCAGCTAGCTTAGGTGATGGGACAGGTCTATATGAACCTATTCATGGCTCTGCTCCGGATATAGCTGGACAGGGGATTGCTAATCCAATCGGTACTATCTTATCAGGTGCGATGTTGCTTCGTTATTCGTTAAATGAAGAAGCGGCAGCACTTGACATTGAAAAAGCCGTAGAGAGCGTCTTAGCAGAAGGATATCGTACTGCTGATTTGTATCGTGAAGGTTTGAAAAAAGTTTCAACGACAGAAATGGCTGCTTTGATTACTGCAAAGATTTAAATAATAATAGCATAACTGATAATGTGAGTTAGCTTACATATTAGTTATGCTATTGATTTTTAAGATAAATTAATTAATAATGTTTTTTTTAATTGTTTTTGTATTATAATATTTACCAAGTAATAAATTATTTTATGTTAAAGGAGGACAATTAACCGTGAAAATAACTGGAGCTAAAGCAGTGGTAGAATGTTTATTAGAACAAGGTGTTGATACGGTATTTGGTTATCCCGGCGGAATGATATTGCCTCTTTATGATGCTATGCAAGGTGTAAAAAACTTAAAACACATTTTGACCGTCCATGAACAAGGTTCGGCGCATGCTGCTGATGGCTATGCCAGAGCCAGTGGTAAGGTTGGGGTATGTATCGCGACGTCAGGACCGGGGGCAACTAATTTAGTAACAGGTTTAGCTACAGCCTTTATGGACTCAGTACCGGTGGTTGCGATAACCGGCCAAGTTGAAACTTCCTTGTTAGGACGAGATGCATTTCAAGAAGTAGATATTGTCGGTATAACGATGCCGATTACTAAACATAATTTTCAAATTAAAGATATAAAAAAATTAGCACAAACAATTAGATTAGCTTTTAAAATTGCAAAATCCGGACGACAAGGTCCTGTATTGATAGATATACCGCGTGATATTTTGAATGCGGAAATTAATTTTGATGCTGTACCAGCAACAATGATTAATGGTAGCAACGTTTATAGCAATTATGGTGAATGTGAAAAAGCGGTTGCTGAAGCGGTAGAAATGATTAACAAAGCAAAAAAACCAGTGGTAGTAGTAGGGGGGGGCGTAAATTCTGCCGGTGCTAGTGCTGAGGTTAAAGCTTTTGTCGAAAAATATAATTTACCGGTTGTTAGTACATTAATGGGACTAGGCGCTTTTCCTCGTCGCCATCCTCAATCGTTAGGATTGACGGGATTACATGGCTTGAAACCAGCTAATAATGCGGTTCACGAAGCAGATGTAGTTATTGCGATTGGTAGTCGTTTTAGTGATAGATTAACGGGTAATCGTGATAAGTATTCCAATGATAAATATGTTATTCATATTGATATTGATCCGGCGGAAATAGATAAAAATGTTATGGCCGGAGTTGGTTTGCCGGGGGAAATAAAAGCTATTATTAATATGATTAATAAGTTTGATAATACAAATAATATCAGTAGTTGGTGGGCAGATATTAATGCGTGGCGACTTGAGTATAAAGTTACCTATGATGATAAATATTTAAATGTACCTTGGCTGATGAATCATATTTCAGAAAGTACAAAAGATGAAGAGGTTGTATTTGTAACGGACGTGGGGCAACATCAAATGTGGGCAGCACAAAATTTACAAATTGATAGCCCTAGAACTTGGTTAACTTCTGGGGGCTTGGGGGCAATGGGTTTCGGATTGCCAGCAGCATTAGGGGCACAACTAGCGCAACCGCAGAAACGCGTTATCAGTTTTTCCGGTGATGGTGGAATAAAAATGACTGGTAATGAATTATTTACGATCGTACAAAATTGTTTGCCGGTTATCGCTATAATAATCAATAACAGTTGTTTAGGGATGATTAGACAATTGCAACATGTTTATTATGATAGACGTTATACCTCCTGTTGTTTAGCAACAGAAATGGACTTTGCGATGTATGCAAAATCATTTGGAATTGAAAGTGTCAGTGTTGAGACACCAAAAGATTTTATAACAGCATTTAAAGAAGCTTGGAAGAAGAAAACCCCACAAGTAATTGTGGTTAATGTAAACAAAGAATTTGTTGCTCCGATGACAAAACCGGGAGCAAATATAAATCAATTTGTTGACTTATAATTAATAATATTATATTTTATTAATTATTGATTTGAAAAAAAGTTAAAAATGGAGGTTCACACTATGCAATGGTGTACAGAAGAGCAAACATCAGCTTTAAAGATGTCGGCGAAAGTTAAAGAAACTTTATTTACAGGAAAATCAGATTTTCAAGAGGTAGCGGTAGTTGATTCTGAACAATTTGGCAGAATGTTGGTATTAGATGGTGTATTCCAAACTAGTATTGCGGATGAATTTGTTTATCATGAAATGATTGCGCACATTCCGCTTTATATTCATCCAAACCCTAAAAAAGTTTTAATTATCGGTGGCGGTGATGGTGGTACGGCTAGAGAAGTTTTACGTCATACAACTGTAGAAAAAGCTGAAATGGTAGAAATTGATGGCATGGTAGTTGATGTATCAAAAAAATACTTGCCGGAAATTAGTGTTGTATTAAACGATAGTCCGAAAAATTTTGAACTAAAAATCGGTGATGGTATTCAACATATGGCCGATGCGGAAGATGAATATGATGTAATAATCGTAGATTGCTCTGATCCGATTGGTCCAGGAGAAGGCTTATTTACACATGATTTCTATAAGAATGTTTTCAAAGCATTAAAAACAGATGGTTTATTTGTGCAACAAACAGAATCACCGTTTTATCATCAAGAATTAATTAAAAAAATTCATAAAGATGTTAATTCTATTTTCCCAATAACTGAAATGTATTTAGCACATATTCCGTTATATCCAGGGGGAATGCATAGCTTCACAATTGGTTCGAAAAAATATTCTGCAGCTGATGCTGATGTAGCTAAGCGTCAACAAATAAAAATGAGATACCATAATGCCGAAGTGCAAAAAGCTGCTTTTGCCTTACCTAATTTCGTTAAAGAATTAATTAAATAAAGTTAATAAAGTGAAAAAAGCTAGAGTGATAAGCTCTAGCTTTTTTTACTTTATTTCAAATTTTCAGGATTTAAACCGTGCAAAGAATCAAGAACAAAGCGACCATCTTTTCGTATTAAGATACCGTCAAAATAAATCTCTCCACCGCCGTAGTCAGGACGCTGAATGTTAACTAAGTCCCAATGAACAGCAGAAGTATTGCCGTTAAAAGCTTCTTGGTAAGCCATGCCCGGTGTGAAATGAAAGCTACCGTTTATTTTTTCATCAAATAAAGTATCTTTCATAGGTTTTTCAATATAAGGATTTACACCTAAAGCAAACTCCCCAATAAAGCGTGAACCTGCATCGGTGTCTAATACTTTATTCAATAAATCGGTATGATTAGCAGTAGCTTTAGTTATTTTACCATCAGAAAATTCCAAAGAAATGTTTTCATAGGTTACTCCTTGATAAACTGCTGGTGTATTATAAGTCAAGCTACCATTGATAGAATTTCTAACTGGGGCAGTGTAAACTTCGCCATCGGGAATATTGCGTAAGCCAGAACATTTTACGGCTGGAATATCTTTGATGGAAAAAGTTAAATTAGTGCCGGGGCCGATTATTTTGACCTGATCTGTTTTATTCATTAAATCAATCAGTGGCGTCATTGCTTGATCCATTTTAGCATAGTCAAGATTACAGACATTAAAATAAAAGTCTTCAAAGGCTTCAAGACTCATATTGGCTAGTTGAGCCATAGAATAGTTAGGATAACGTAGGACACACCACTTAGTTTTAGGAACTCTGATATCACTATGAACAGGCTTACTCCAGTGTTTTTGGTATAATTGCATTTGAGTGCTGGGAATGTCGCTCATTTCGCTGACGTTATAATTGGCTCTAATACCGATATAAGCATCCATATTTTCCATTCGCAAAGATTCGTATTGAGCAATTAAATCCAGCTGCTCGGCACTGGAATTCATAATTAAAGAGCGTTGCAATTGACTGTGTTTGATACTGATGAAGGGCAGAGCTTTAACTTTATAACATTCTTCAATGAGTGCTTTTGCTAAGGGGTGGGCATCATCAAATATTTCGATTAATATTTTTTCGCCTGATTTTAAAGCAGTGGAATAATTAATTAAATTTTTAGCTAATAATGAAATTCTATGATCCATAATAATCCTCCGTACCTATTGTTAGTTTTTAATATAGCTTATGCATTTATATTAACACTTTTAGATATTTTTGTTAACTTTTTGCCGATTAACTGTAAAAACTATCTTAAAATGCTATAATAGAGCTATTATTAATTAAGCTAAATTAATTTTCGATAGAGGAAGTGATAGTGTGCATAATAATTTAGAAGAAGCTGCCCAAATCGCCATTAGACAATGTATGGCTGTTAAAAAAAATGAAAATGTTTTGATTATTGTCGATCAAGCAAATTGTCGGATTGGGCAAAGTTTATTTAATGAAGCCCGAAAAGTTGGAGCAGAAGTTGTGCTTATGGAAATGACGCCACGATTAAATGATGGTAATGAACCACCGTTATTAGTGGCAGAAGCAATGAAAAGTGCTGATGTAATATTGATTCCGACTTCAAAATCACTATCGCATACTAGCGCAAGAATGGAAGCGAGTGAAAAAGGCGCAAGAATAGCGACTCTTCCCGGCATTACAGCAGAGATGATGGTTAGAACATTGTGCGCTGATTATAAAAATATTGCCAAGCTTAGTCAAAAAATAGCTAATATCTTGGATAAGGGTAAAATAGCCCACCTAACAACCCCAGCTGGTACTGACTTAACAATGAATATTGAGGGCAGAATAGCTGAAGCAGATACTGGATTAAATGATTTTACTGGAGCATTTAGTAATTTACCGGCAGGGGAGGCTTATGTTTCGCCGAAAGAAGGAACTAGTCAAGGGACATTGGTTATTGATGGTGCTATGGGGGGGATTGGTGTTTTAACTGAACCGATTAAAATGACAGTGAAAAATGGTCTGGTTACTAATATTTTCGGCAATGAGCAAGCAGAAAAACTGCAAAAATTATTATCAGCTCATGGTAAAGATGCCTTTAATATTGCTGAACTTGGGGTTGGTACTAATGATAAAGCGATTATTACTGGAAAAATTTTAGAAGATGAAAAAGTTTTAGGAACTGTACATGTTGCTCTTGGCAATAATATTGGATTTGGTGGAAATGTTTCGGTGCCGATTCATTTAGATGGAATTTTAATGAATCCGACCTTGAAAGTTGATGGGAAAATAATAATAAAAGATGGAATGCAGCTATTATAATTGACAATAATGTTGATATTTTATATATTTAAATAAAACGCAGGAGGAATATAATGAAAAAAACAGCATATTTGTATATCTTTGGGATAGTGTTAGCAATTGCTATGTGGATTTATGGTTCTAGCAATACTTATATTGGAGAAACTAAAGCTCAGGAAATTGCTCTTAAGGAAGCTAATCTTAAAATTGAAGATGTTAGCAATATAGATACTACTTTTGTGAGAAACAAGAGAGATTTAAAATATAAAATCGAGTTTTCAGCAAATGGTCAAAAATATGAATATTTTATCAATAGTGAAACCGGTGCAGTAATAAAATAATTATTATTTAAAATAGTAATAAGCTAAAAGTTTATTACTATTTGTTTTTTATTAAAGAAATAATCAATAATAATCTATATTTATTTTTTATTTATGATATAATTATAAGGCAGTTTTAGGAGCAACAGGAGGAAGATGATGGTTTTAGTTGGTAAGGCGGTTATCGCACAAGGTGGGGGACCGACCGCAGTAATTAATCAAAGTTTAGTTGGTGTTATAACTGAGGCAAAAAAATATGCTCAAGTTACAGGTATTTATGGTGCTATCAATGGTGTTGAAGGAATTGTAAAAGAAGAGTTTATTGATTTATCGCAAGAAACTACTGTCAATTTAGAAAAAATAGCAAAAACTCCTTCATCGGCATTGCTTTCTACAAGAGTTAAACCTGATGTAGAGTTTTGTAAAAAAATATTTGAAGTTTTCAAAGCACATGATGTAAGATTTTTCTTTTATATTGGCGGTAATGATTCTTCAGATACTGTTAGAATCTTAAATGACCAGGCGAAAGTGGAAGGTTATGATTTTCGAGCAGTACATATTCCCAAAACGATTGATAATGATTTAATGTGTAATGATCATACTCCTGGATATGCGTCAGCTGCTAAGTTTGTAATGCAAGCGTTTTCCGGTATTAATTTAGATATGAGAGCATTAGCTGGTGTTTATATTGGTGTAGTAATGGGGCGTAATGCCGGCTTTTTAACAGCGGCGGCAGGGATGGCTAGCAAAAGACCGGAAGATGGTCCGCATTTAGTTTATTTACCAGAAACTCCGTTCTGCATGGATAAATTTATTACTGATGTCAAAGAAGTTTACGATAGATTAGGACGTTGTGTTATTGCTGTTTCTGAAGGCATTGTTGATGAAACAGGATTACCGATTGTAACTAAGTACATGGAAAATATCGAAAGAGATGATCATGGAAATATTAGTATGTCAGGTAATTCAGCACTAGGTGATGTTTTGGCACGTCTTATTAAAGATAAATTAAAAATTAAAAGAGTTAGAGCTGATACTTTTGGTTATATTCAACGCTGTTTTTTAGGTTGTGTTTCAGAAGTTGATCAGCAAGAATCCCGTGAGGTGGGAGAAAAAGCTGTACATTTTGCAGTGGCGGAAAATAAAAGTGGCTCAATTTGTATAAAGCGTACCGGTGATTATTTAGTAGATTATAAATTAATTGATTTTTGTTGTGTAGCGGCCTTGACTAAAAAAATGCCAAGCCAATTTATTAATGAAGAAGGCAATAATATTACGCCTGCTTTTAAGGATTATTTAAGACCATTATTAGGAAAGAACATTACTGAAGTTGCTTATTTGAGCAGTGGTAAAATTCCTAAAATAATAAATAAGTAAAGAAAAGTGCTAAGAACTAACAGTAATTATAGTTCTTAGCACTTTTTTTATAAATAAGGTGCAGTTTTTATTATTTCACAAATTAATTTTGCATTATTATACAAATCTTCTAATAAGATAAATTCCTCATTGGTGTGAACTTTTTGCATACCAATTCCTAAGACCGCACAAGGGACATTGTAGGTGTTGAAATAATTAGCATCACTGCCACCACCGGTGCTGGTTAGCTTAGGGCTTAAGTTAAGGGCATTGGTAGCAGCTTTAGCTAAAGCTATAACAGCGGAGCTTTCTGTTAAAGTGAAAGCAGAGTATAAATTTTTAGATGTAATATCGACAGTAGTATTGCTTGCTACTGCTGTTGTTTTAAAAATATCAATCATTAAATCGGTTTGATATTTTAACTTTTCTGTTGATAAGCTTCGAGTTTCACAAATAACTTCGACTAAGTTTGGGACGATATTAGTAGCCCAGCCACCACTGATTAAGCCAATATTGGCAGTGGTTTCATGATCAATTCGACCGACTGGTATTTTAGCACAAGCTTTGCTGGCAACACTAATAGCATTTATGCCGTTTTCTGGATCAATTCCTGCATGAGCTGTTTTGCCTCTAACAGAAAATTTCAACTTATTTTGGCTAGGAGCTTTGGTAATAATAGTTCCCGGCCTACCACTGGAGTCTAACACATAACCTAAATCAGCCTTTAATAAGTTAGGATCTAAATTCTTAGAACCCTTTAGACTTACTTCTTCGGAAACAGTAAAAATTATTTGAATATCACCATGGGGGATGTTTTGCTTAATAATAGTTTGAAGTGCTTCAAGGATTGGTGCTATTCCGGCTTTATCATCAGCTCCTAAAATTGTTGTTTGGTCAGAGGTTATTTTATCAGCATAAACCTGAGGCTTTACATTGAGGCAGGGGGCGACGCAGTCCATATGAGCACTAAATAATAGGCGTGGCGCACTAATATTTCCCGGCAATAATGCAAAAATATTACCGGCATTACCACCGATTTTGGCGCCAACATTATCTTCAAAAACACTTAACCCTAATGCTATTAATTTTCCCTTTAAATAATCTGCAATCTCGCGTTCGTTATTAGTAGGTGAATTAATTTTTACTAATTCAAGAAATTGTTGTAGTAATCTTGCTTCGTTAATCATAAACTTACCTCCGTCAGATTTCTATATAAATTATAACAAGATATATTTTATTAATAAAGTAAACATTTTAGGTTTTAGGATTGTATTACAGCGTATAAAAATGTTATCATTTAAGGGTTGTATTATTATGAAACTTAAAAAATCATCCTTTAATGCTATTATAGTGATTATTATAAGGGTTACAGTGAAAAGAGGCTTAACTATGCGTGGTAATTTAATTTTATTATTTGTGGCAATGATTTGGGGAGCAGCTTTTGTTGCTCAAAAAACAGGAATGGACTATGTTGGTGCTTTTACTTTTAATGGTGTAAGATTTGCGTTAGGTGCAATATCTTTAATACCATTAATTTATTTTTTTAGCAGACAAAATAAAGCTCAAGAAAATGAAGGGGAAGATAAAGCAATCATAAAGATTGGTTTTATGGCTGGATTAGTAATGTTTTGTGCAATCTCCTTACAACAAATCGGGCTGATCTATACAACAGCGGGAAAAACGGCATTTATAACATGCCTTTATATTGTCTTGGTTCCGCTCATTGGTGTATTTCTTGGCAATAGACTGAAATTAAATACTGTTTTAGGAGTATTATTGGCGGTTGTTGGTTTATATTTTCTCTGTGTAAAAGAAAATTTTTTAATATCATATGGTGATTTTTTAGTGTTAATTTGCTCGCTTTTTTGGGCGCTTCATATCTTATTAATTGATCGCTATGCAAAAAATTTGGATTCGATAAAATTAGCATGTTGCCAGTTTTTGTTTTGTTCATTATTTAGCATGATTATTGCCTTAACCTTTGAAGAAGTACAGCTAAAAACTATTATTGAAGGTAGCATTCCTATTTTATATGGTGGTTTAGCATCCGTTGGGATTGCCTATACTTTACAAATAGTTGGACAAAAATATACTAGTCCCTCTAATGCAGCGATGATTATGAGCACAGAAACTATCTTTGGGGTCTTAGCAGGAATGATTTTTTTAAATGAAGTGTTAGGATATCGAGAAATAATTGGTTGTATCTTAATGATGGTGGCTATTATTATTGCCCAATTTGATTTAGAAAAATATCTCAAGAAAATAAAAGGTTTATAATAAAGATAGAGAATATAATAGAGAAATAGAGTATTGTTAGAGGTAGGACTTTATGATGATAACGGTTATAAAGAAAAGTTTAATATTAACTGTTTTTATATGCCTTGTTACTTTGGGAAGTGTTTTTTCTAATGCCAATATAGGGACTGAAAATTGGAGTTATAAAATTGGTGATTCGCCAATTGATAGTAATGGTAATTTTGAATGGCTCAAAGAAGATTCAAACGGTTGGCAAGAATTTAATTACCCTAAAAGACCACCGGTAGATGGACAAGAACGATTGTGGTTAAAAACTTATATCAAGGGTAATGATATTAGTAATTTAACGCTGTTCTTTGCCACACAAGATCAAGGTGTAGAAGTTTATATTGATGGTAAATTGGTTTCTAAGCGTGGCCCTGTTACGGATACTGATAAATATATCGGGGTGTACTGGCATTTGGTTGATTTACCGAGCGATATGACTAATAAGCCAGTTTATTTTAGAGTTTATTCTAATTGGGCTGATAATTTGGGGTTAATTGAAAGATTATCGGTAGATACTAGTCGTAATCACTTTTTTAAAATACTGCAACGTGATTTTATGTATATTTTGTCTTTTCCGGTGGCACTGTTTATAACGATAATTATGATTTATGCATTAGTTATTTCTAAACCGAAAGAAAAAATATATTTTTATGCAATGGCATTTTTTGGATTATTAACAATTTGGATTGTATCTGCATCAGACTTAAAACTATTCATTAATGAAAATGCCGGGATGTGGTGGTATTTCTTATTATTTTGTGTTTATTCAATGCCGATGTTTTTTAATGCTTTGGCAAAAGAAGTTGTTAATAAAGAATATAAAAATAGTATAAAAAAAATAATTTATGTTAATATTTTTGCTTGGGCTATTTTTGTATTTGGTGAATTAATACATAGTGGAATGATGCAAACCGGTCTAAGCGTGTTTTATGTGACCTTATTTTTTTTAGAATTAGTCGTTATCTATTTGATGGTTAAATCTGTTTTTAAAGGGAATGAAGAAAGTAAAACTTTTTTAATTGGTTTTGTCATTATGCCGATACTAGTTGTTTATGATGTTTTAGGTTCTCATTTTAGAGTATTACCGTGGATTACACATGTTACTTCCTTAGGATCATTTGCCTTTGCTTTAGCATTAATTAGACTATTTTCATTGCGGATATTAGAGCGACAAAGGCTGGTAACCTTAGCAAAAGTTTTGGAAGATGAAGTGGCGAAAGCTCATGAAAAAGCCTTGATTGATCCCTTAACGCAAGTCTTTAATCGCAACAAGTTTACCTTGGCCTTAGAAGCAGAAATTGCGAAAAATGCTGAAAATTATCAGCCACTGACGTTAATAATGCTAGATATTGATTGGTTTAAAAAAGTTAATGATACTTATGGCCATGATGTTGGTGATGAAGTTTTAATTGAGTTTGCCAATATTATAAAAAATACAATCGGCCATAATCAGTTATTAGCTCGCTATGGTGGTGAAGAGTTTATTATTCTTTGTTGTAATCAAGATATTGATCAAACCATTGAATTAGGTGAGAAAATTCGTCAAGTAGTGGAAAATCATCTTTTTACAGCGAAACAATTGCGAACTACTGCCAGTTTAGGGATTAGCAAATGGCGTGAAAATGATGTTAGTGGTAGGTTTATTAAAAGAGCTGATCTAGCACTGTATTTAGCAAAAGCTAGTGGGCGTAATAAAGTTGTATCGGAAAATGAAGTTTAGTGTTGAAAAAACAAAATACTTATGATAATATAATTTTCATTAATGTAATTGATAACATCTTAACAAGAGTTATACAAAAATATTAGTTAACTTAAATTATAATAAAATATTTAACCGCTTAGATCGTCAGTGACTGAGACGGAAGGATGCTTTGTATAACTATGCCTTTCGGTTCTTGCCGAGGGGCTTTTTGTTTTGATATTTCGTGGAGGTAGGATTGTGAATAAATGTGTTACAGTTTCGGTTTTAAAAGAGAAAAAAATAGCACAAGAGCCGATAACAATGTTAACGGCCTATGACTATTTAATGGCAAAAATATTAGATGAAGCCGGAATAGATATGTTACTAGTGGGTGATTCTTTAGGTAATGTTGTATTAGGACATGAATCAACATTGCCGGTAACGATCGAAGATATAATTCATCACACGAAAGCGGTTTGTCGTGGCACGAACAGAGCGATGGTTGTTGCTGATATGCCCTTTATGTCTTACCAAGTTTCAACAATAGAGGCGGTTAGAAATGCTGGTAGAATATTAAAAGAAACCGGTGCTAAAGCTGTGAAATTAGAAGGTGGCAGTGAAATTGCCGAAGCTGTTAAAGCTATTATCAGAGCAGGTATTCCTGTGGTTGGTCATTTGGGACTGACACCGCAATCTGTTAATCAATTAGGTGGCTTTAAAGTTCAAGGCAAAGATGAGCAAACGGCACAAAAATTAATTGACGATGCCAAACTCCTGGCAAGTTTAGGGGTTTGTGCGATAGTGTTAGAATGTGTCCCACATAGCTTAGCAGAAAAAATAACAACGGCGATTCCGGTACCAACTATTGGAATTGGTGCTGGCAATGCTTGCGATGGCCAAGTTTTAGTGGTTAATGATATGTTAGGGATGAGTAATGGCTTTACTCCAAAATTTGTGAAGAAATTTGCTGATTTATATGGACAGATTGTAACAGCGGTTACTGAATATAAAGAAGAAGTTCAGCAAAGAACTTTTCCAGATGAAGAACATAGTTTTAAAATGGAACAAACGGTTTTAGAAAAATTATATTAAATAAAACTAGAGGTGGACATTTTGCAAATTATTGATAATGTATTGGCAATGAAAAAATTTATTGCTACAGCGAAAAAACAAGGTAGTAGTATTGGCTTAGTACCAACGATGGGGTCATTACATGAAGGTCACTTATCTTTAGTGAAAAAAGCACAGGAAGAGTGTGATGTTGTTGTTATCAGCATTTTTGTTAATCCAACACAATTTGGACCTAATGAAGATTTTGAAGCTTATCCGCGAGAATTTGGGGCTGACTGTGCTAAACTTCAAGCACTTGGTGTAGATGCTGTTTTTCATCCTAGTGTTGAAGAAATGTATCCTTGTGGCTATGCGACTTTTGTGGATGTAGAAAGTGAGATTACTAATAAATTATGTGGTGCCAAAAGACCGGGGCATTTTCGTGGTGTAGCAACGGTGGTGACAAAATTGTTTGGGATAGTTCAACCGGATAAAGCCTTTTTTGGACAAAAAGATGCCCAACAAGTTGTTGTTATCAAAAGAATGGTAACTGATTTAAACTTGAATGTTGAAATTGAAATGGTGCCAATCATTCGTAGTGATGAGGGCTTAGCGTTAAGTTCGCGCAATCAATATTTAAGTGTGGCAGAGAAAAAAGCAGCGTTAATTTTGTCGCAAAGCTTAACCTTAGCAAAAAATAAAATCGCAGAAGGTATTTTTGAGGTTGATGTCTTGAAAAATATAATAAAAGATAATATAATGACAGAGCCGTCAGCAGTTATTGATTACATCGAAATTTACTCTTTCCCTGATTTGCAGGCAGTAAAAAATGTAACAGGGCAGATTATTATAGCGCTGGCTGTTAAGTTTGGGGCAACTAGATTAATTGACAATATTATTGTGGAGGCGTAAATAAGTGCAATTAAATATGTTAAAATCAAAAATCCATGCGGCAGTAGTTACTGAAGCTAATTTAAAATATATGGGTAGTATCACCATTGATGAAGACTTAATGGATGCTGCAGACATTTTGGAAAATGAACAAGTTCATGTTGTTAATAACAATAATGGAGCTAGATTAATTACTTATGTTATCAAAGGTAAACGTGGTTCGGGCGTTATTTGCTTAAATGGTTCTGCTGCTAGATTAGCGCAACCGGAAGATGTTGTGATTATTATGTCCTACGCATTGATGGAACAACAAGAAGCCAAAGCTCATGTTCCAACGGTAGTATTGATGGGTGAAAATAATAGCATTGCCAAAATCCACGCCGGCGAACACGAACGCCAATTAAGTTAAAC
>JAGPMH010000031.1 GCA_018052945.1 Negativicutes bacterium
TGTGTTTACTTTATTAGTATAGGTCCAAATCTGCTGATGCAAAATAAAAACTAGCGTTTGGGATGAAGAAAAAACGAAGTGGTGGTTTTCCGTACTCGATATTATCGGTGTGTTGTGTGGTAATGATTATTACAAGAGAAACAGGAACTATTAGAAATTATTAAAAACAAAACTGAAAAAAGAAAATAGTGAGTTGGTTAGTGCTACTAACCAACTGAAATTGATGGCGGTCGACGGAAAAAATATCTAACAGATACCTTTGATTACGACGGTATTATTGAGCTAGCGAAAAACTTTCCCAGCAAAAAGGCAAATCACTTTATCGAATGGTTTACTTATAGTGTAGAAAATCAGGGAAATGGATGATAGCTTACATTTGGTTTTGTATCTCGTGGATAAAAGGGCATTTCTTCCACTGTAGTGCACTGGAGGAGAAAGGTTAAGAGGAAGCGGATTTTATCGTGGATCTTGCCAAGGCAGGCGGAAATAGCTTCTTGTTTGTCGAAATCGGCTGGATTCAGGTAGGAATGGGATTCGGTAAGCACGCCACCGTTTCGCAATATGGCTCTTGCCAGCATCGTGTTTTTACCTGCTTGGAGAAAATCGACGGATGTGATAAAACTGTTTATATCAGTGTCCGTAATGCTCTTTCCGTTTTCGAGCTTAAAGGCGTAAGTTTTTTCAAAATCTGCTTTTGTCACCCAATCAAAGTCTTTTTCTTTGTTGCGGACTAGATATCCTGGACCTTTATTGCTATTTGATTTGTAATGAGCTTGCGCGATTTTGGTTGAGATGTAAAATTGCATAATATGCCTCCTATGATTATTTTATGGTTATATAGAGGAAAATTGACTTGAAACGCAACTGTCAAATAAATTTTGACAGTTCAAATTAAAAAAATAACGGGATGCATTGGGGAGAATAGTATAAGTTGGATGCCCATTCAGCGCTTACATATAGGGAATGAGCTCTTTTAGCAAAAATATTTTTCGATATTCTACCACTGTTCTACTTGGTTATGGTAGAATGGTGGTAGAAAGATAGACGAATATAAAGAAGGTGAGTTTCAGACATGGACTTTGTTGAAAGTAAGCTCGTTGAACTAAAAGAAACCATTGTAGACGATATAAAAAAAGAAGTGATTGCTTTTATCAATAGTGAAGGCGGAAATCTTTATGTTGGCGTGGCGGATGATGGACACGTGATTGGATTGGATGATCCACAGAGTGATATGCTGCGGTTAACCAACATGATTCGTGATACCATTAAGCCGGATGCAACTATGTTTGTTGAGTGCCAGATTGAAAAGATCGATACAAAAGATATTGTACGGGTACAGGTGCAAAAGGGAACGCATGCGCCTTACTATCTTGTAGGTAAGGGGATTCGCCCAGAAGGTGTTTTTGTAAGGCAGGGTACATCTTCGGTGCCAGCATCTGAAGATGCAATTCGCCGCATGATTAAAGAAAGTGATGGCGATTGCTTTGAAACGATGCGCTCTTTAAATCAGGATCTATCCTTTGAAACACTAACCGAGGAATGTAGTGGTCGTGATATTGTGCTGGGAGCTCCGCAAATGGTCTCGCTTGGAATCAAGACTCCGGATGGCGTTTATACAAATTTGGGACTGTTATTATCGGATCAGTGCACGCATACGATTAAAACGGCATTGTTTTCTGGTGTAAAAAAAGAACAGTTTCAGGATCGTAAGGAATTTTCCGGTTCTATATTACAACAGATGAACGATGCATATGCTTTTATTGATTTGAACAATAAAAAGAAGTCTACATTTTCAGGTTTACATCGCATTGATCAAAGAGATTATCCGGAGATAGCTGTAAGAGAGGCTCTGCTAAATTCTTTAGTTCATCGAGAATATTCATTTAGCAGTAGCACTTTGATTAGCATATTCTCTGATCGTATAGAATTTGTTTCCTTAGGTGGTTTAGTAAAAGGTCTCACATTAAAGGATATTATGCTGGGGATATCTCAATGCCGTAATGAAAAACTGGCTGCTGTATTTTATAGGTTGCAGCTTATTGAAGCATATGGAACAGGTATTCCTAAAATTATTGAAAGCTATGAGGGTTGCTCCTGTCAGCCGAAAATTGAGTCTGCGGATAATGCGTTTAAGATTACTTTGCCAAATCGTAATCAAGACCTGGCGTACTTGCCAGAGACAACAAAATCGGAACAAGCTGTGCTGGCTTTTGCCGGTGAAAAGGGAAAACTGCAACGCATTGATGTAGAAGAAAAACTAGGGGTTTCAAGAAGTAGGGCTAACCATATTCTTAAACAGTTGCTTGATAAAGGCATGTTGAAGCCAGTAGGAAATGGACGAAACCGGCAGTATATCATTAGCAAATAATATGTTTGCTGCTTGTTGAGCTTATAATGTTTGGCAAGCTGCTGGCAACAAAGTTGGCAACAAATGAGACGGAAACGTGTTGCCACAGCATGATACAGAACGGTATTTGACAAGAATCATCTGAGGCTAACATGGCATAAACCGTTGAAAATAAAGGACTGGAAGATATTCGCTGGTATAAGGCGAATATCGCCTAATGCTACTCGAAATCAAGTGTCCTGTCAAAGGGACCGTGGGTTCGAATCCCACCCTCTCCGCCAGTAAAATCAAGGCTCCGTGCATTTTGCACGGAGCTTAATTTTTTAGGCAAGTGTGTTGCTGACAGATACCTTTATTTTATGGATAAGGGGCAAGATGTTTTTAAATATAGTTTTATTAAAGCGATAGCGATATTGTCATGTTTTAGAGAAAATGGATGTTTAAACTTTTTTTATTATAGAATTTATTAAAAAACTGCGTTGACTATATTCCATAAAAAGTATATGATTAAAATTGAATATAGTAATACTGATGATGAAAGGAGGTTTAATTATGGATAAAATAAAAATACTAAAGGCATTAAGTGATAATACTAGGTTGAGTATTCTTAATCTTTTAAATGGTGAGAAACTATGTGTTTGTGAAATTGAAGCAATTCTTGATAATACACAATCAAATATTTCAAGGCATTTAGCAAAGCTGAAAGAAGCTGATTTGATTTTAAGTACGAAATACGCACAATGGGTACACTATGAATTAAATTATGAATTACTGCAAAAACATCAGTTTATAAAAATTTTATTAGAAGAAATAAAAGATGATGATTATTATAGAACACAAATTGAGAAAATAGAAAAATATAAAATAGAAGATAGTAAATGTAATGATAAAGTAAGTTAGTATTATATTTATATGAGTAAATTTGAATATAATCATGAAATGGAGATGTATTAAAATGAATAAAAAAATTGAAATTTTTGATCCAGCGATGTGCTGTTCTACTGGTATTTGTGGTCCTTCTGTTAATGAAAATCTGTTGAGGGTTGCAACATTGATTAATAGTTTAGCTAATAAAGGGATAATAATAAAGCGGTTTGGTTTAAGTTCAGATCCACAAGCTTTTGTTGACAATAAAATAATAAATTCTTTATTAAATGAAAAAGGTGTTGAAATTTTACCGGTGACAATGGTAGATGGTGCAGTTGTAAAAACAACAGAATACCCATCTAATGAAGAGTTTGCGCGGTATCTTAATATGAAAATGGAAGAACTGCTAAAAGAGAATAAAATACAGTCTTGTTGTTGCTCAGGAGATTGTTAAGAAAAAAGGAGATTATTATGGATAATAATTTTGCTATAAATAAAATTAATTTAACTAAATATTTGTTTTTTACTGGTAAGGGTGGCGTTGGAAAAACTTCTACAGCATGCTCGATCGCAGTAAATTTAGCGGATGAAGGCAAAAAGATTCTCTTGATTAGTACTGATCCGGCATCAAACTTACAAGATGTTTTTCAAACTCCGTTAACGGGAACAGGGATAAAAATAAAAGAAGTACCAAATCTGGTGGTGGCAAATTTAAATCCTGAAGAAGCGGCAGCAACATATAAAGAATCAGTTATTGCTCCTTATCGTGGAAAGTTGCCGGAGGCGGTATTGGAAAATATGGCAGAACAATTATCAGGCTCTTGTACCGTTGAAATAGCAGCATTTAATGAATTTACTAATTTTATTACTGATAAGCTAGCACAAACAGAATATGACCATATAATCTTTGATACCGCACCAACAGGCCATACACTAAGGATGTTGCAGTTGCCTTCAGCCTGGAGCAATTTTATCAGTGAGAGTACTCATGGAGCATCTTGTTTAGGACAATTAGCAGGGCTTGATGATAAAAAAGAAATGTATAAAGAAGCGGTTAAAACATTAGCAGATTCTGATAAAACTACATTGATTTTAGTAACAAGACCTGAATTTGCTCCGCTAAAAGAGGCTGAAAGAGCTTCTCAAGAATTACGTGAACTAGGTGTAGATAATCAAATTTTAGTGATAAATGGGTTATTAAGAAATGAATTAGTCAGCGATAATATTTCTCAGCAATTTTATAATAAACAAAAAAAGGCATTAGATGAAATGCCACCGGGATTGAGGAAACTTGAAAAATATACTGTTCCTTTAAGGTCATATAATATAGAAGGAATTAATAGTATTAGAAATCTATTAAAAAATGATGATATTAATGAAAACACAAAAGAAATAATAGTACCAGAAATGTTAAAGTTACAGGATTTAATACAAGATCTGTTTAAGCAAAATAAAAAAGTTATTTTTACAATGGGCAAAGGTGGAGTTGGCAAGACGACCTTAGCAGCCGCTATAGCGCTTGGGCTAGCTGAAAAAGGTGCTAAAGTTCATCTAACAACAACTGATCCAGCAGATCACTTAGATTTTGTTATAGCACAAAGTGATGATGTAACTATCAGTAAAATAGATGAAGAAGTAGAATTAAATAAATATAAAGAAGAAGTTCTTAAAACGGCTAAAGATAGTATGAGCGATAATGATATTGCATATATTGAGGAAGATTTAAGATCTCCTTGTACTCAAGAAATTGCATTGTTTAGAGCATTTGCAGAAATAGTGGAAAAAGCTGACAATGAAATAGTTGTAATTGACACTGCTCCGACCGGTCATACGTTATTACTATTAGATGCAACGGAAAGTTACCACAAAGAAATTCAAAGATCTCAAGGTAATGTGCCAGAATCAGTTAAAAAACTTTTGCCAAGATTAAGAAATAAAAATGAAACGGAAGTTGTAATAGTGACTTTGCCAGAGACAACTCCTGTTTTTGAGGCTCTTAGATTACAAGAAGATTTAAAAAGAGCAGGAATAAATAATAAATGGTGGATTATAAATTCAAGTTTATTGTTGACGGAAACTGACAATGTCTTTCTTAAGGCAAAAGCACAAACTGAAATAACTTGGATAAATAAAGTTAAAGAATTTGCAGCGGATAATGTTGTTGTTGTTCCGTGGCAAGGAGCAGAAATTAAAGAAGAAAATATAAGAAATTTAATAAACTGAAATTTTAGATAATAATTAGTATTTACATTATTGCATAAGGAGTCTTAATTATGTTTTTATTTTTAGGGCTATTTGTATTAGCATTGATTTCAGGAATGCTTGGGTTAGGGGTAGCTTTTGCAGCGGTACCATTTTTAGGTTTTTTCTTTGAAGATTTGGTGCACCAAGTTCAACCAATTAGTTTATTGCTTAATGGAGTAACTGCTATTTTTGCAGCCGTAGCTTTTGCTTTGGGGGGTTATATTGATTGGAAAAAGGCATTGTATCTGTCTATTATAACTACTATTAGTGCTCCATTTGGTGCATATTTGGTTCAAAGGGTAGATGCTACTTATGTTTGGTATGTATACTTATTTGCGGTTATTTTTTTAGCATATAAATTGTTTAGTAAAACGGAAAAAATAATGGATTATGAAAATTTTAAGTTGGTCTGTTTATTGGCTGTGCCGATTTCGGTACTAAGCGGTTTTTTAGGAGTAGGACCTGGATTTTTATTGATGCCAACAATGATTATTTTAGGCTTTGAAGTGAAAAAAGCGGCAGGAATTACTGCTGTAGCAGTAACACTCCCATCCTTTTCAGCACTAGTGCCACATTTAACAAGTGCAAAATTTGATTTAAATACTATGCTGGGCTTAATCATAGTTGGAGCGATGGGTTCATTTCTTGGTGCTAGATTAAGTAGTATCTATTTACCTAGTCAAAGAATCAAACAAATTTTTGCTGTGCTGATTGTGATAATGACAGCTTATAAAATAGCTATGGTTTTATAGCTACAGCTTGGTAAGGAAGGGATAAGAGGGGGAGCGATAATAAGACTATGTCAGCCAATAAAAGTGACATAGTTCCTTATGTTATGCCTGATAATTTAAAAAAATTTTTCAAGATTAAAGATAAGAAAAATAATAAGTTAAGAAAATTTATAAAATAACATCGTTAACGGAAGTGATTATCCAATGAAAGAGTTTTGCTTAAATATAGAATTGTTTAAAGTTATTGATAACAATGGACAAATTTATTATGGTTGTGATCAAGCTTGGTATAAGGATGAGTGGCAAAAGCGAGCTGGTTGTGGTCCTTCGGTGGCTAGTAATATAATACTTTATTTAAAAGCAAATAATAAAATATACTCTAAAAAAGATGAGGTTTTATTATTAATGCAAGAATGTTGGGATAATGTCACACCAGGGGAAATGGGTATCCCTTCCACGAAAATATTTTGTGAAGCAATGGATAAATATTTATTAAATAAATTTCCACATAAATGTTTGGATGTAGTAGAAAATAATAGGACTAGACCAGATATCAGTGAAATTATCAGTTTTATAGAATATAGTTTAAAAAAGGATTCGCCGGTAGCTTTTTTAAATTTATGTAATGGTAATGAAGCGGCATTAGAATGCTGGCATTGGGTCACTATTATCTCTTGTAAGTATGATGAAAATTTAGATGTTGGAGAAATTGGGATAATAGATCAAGGTAAAGTTAAAAAAATAAATTTACTAAATTGGTATAACTCAACCACCAGAGGCGGCGGATTTGTGTACTTTTTGAAAAAATAAAATATAAAGAACAGTCTCAATTATTTAAGTTTTAACAATAATGGAGACTGTTCTTTATATTTTAAAGGCAAGATTTTAACAATTAAGTCTTATTGAGTGATGGTGGCTGAAATGTTAAAATAACTTTGGCGATTTTAAAATGTTAGTTAGTAAAAATAAATTTAAGTTAGGAGTTTTAGGTTAGATGAGAAATAAAGCAAGTGTGGTCTTATTTTTAATGATGTGTTTCTTTATCTTAAGCTATCCATACCGAGAAAGTTTTTGGGGTGGGTTAGTTAATGCCGGAATGTTAGCGGCGGTGATTGGTGGCTTGGCGGATTGGTTTGCGGTAAGAGCTATTTTTGAAAAGCCATTAGGCATAGGCTTTAAAACAGCAGTTATAGTGCGGAAACGTGAGCGGATTTTTGCTGATTTAATAGCGTTTGTAAATCATGATTTATTAGGGCGAGACAATATTTATAAGATATTACAGCGGTACTCTTTGCTTAAATTAGTATTCTTATATCTTGATCAATCCAATGGTGATAAAAAAATCAAAAACTTTATTAATAATTTAGTGTTATTAATGATTAAAGATAGTGACAAAGAAAAGCTTGTAAAAATTCTCCAAAGTCTAGTTGCTGTCAAAATCAAAGACTGTCAAATTTCAAAAGCCTTAGTCGATGGTGTTCTTAAGGTGACGGCGCAAGGTGGAGAAACTGAGTTGTTAAAAAATATACTGCTAGAATTGGAAAGATATATTCATAATCCACTGTTAAAAGATGTGCTGGCAGAACTGGTGGCAGATGTCAAACAACAATATATTGGTGATGGTCAAATGCGTGAGATGGCGAGTAAAATGCTCAGCTTATCAGAAGAAGATGTTGCCAGAAGAATTCAAAAAGGACTGGGAACTTATTTAAGAAGCTTGCAAAATCAAGATTGTGTTGAGAGAGTTAAATTTAAAGAATGGTTAGAGGATTTTTTAAATGCACAAAAAAATAATATAGTAGTGGAGCAGGCTTTAGCTGACTTTTTAGTGGCTATGGTTAAGGATGTAGATATTAAGAGTATTGTAGACTGGCTAAATGAAACTTTGCGTAACAATGAAGGGGAAATTAGAGAGAAAATTGATGAAATTGTTGACGAAAAAATTTCATTACTGAGAAATGACGTTTGCTTGCAACAAAAAGTAGAAGGTTTATTACAAGAAATTATTATTAATATAATTAACGAAAAGCATAGTGTTTTAGAAGAGAAAATGGCCGAAAAATTAAATAATTTATCAAATGAAGAATTAGTAGATTTAGTGGAAAGCCGTGTTGGTGAGGATTTACAAATGATTCGAATCAATGGTTCTGTTGTAGGAGCGATGGTGGGAATACTGCTTTACTTAATAACATTTACAGTAGAAAGGTTTGTGTAAAATGCAACGGAGTTTTAATATAGCTGATAAGGCACTAGTTTGTACAACAGTGCTATTTATAATGTTGATTATTGTAAAAATTAATTATCCTAGCAATCTTTATCTTAAAGGGTTGCTGTTTTGTGTAGAAGCAGCCTTAGTAGGGGGGATTGCAGATTGGTTTGCAGTTACGGCACTTTTTAAAAAGCCGTTAGGTTTTCCGTATCATACGGAGATTATTCCGCGAAAAAAAGATCAAGTTATTGCCGGCTGTATAAAACTAGTGCAAAATGAGTTTTTTAGCAAGAAACAAGCGGTATTATGGGCTAAAGAAAGTAGTGTTGTCGATTATATTATTGCCTATAGCGAAAAAAATAATTATCAACAGGTCGTGACGAAACTAGTATTAGATTATTTACCAAAAAGCTTAAATGAACAAAATGCACCTGTGATAGCTCAAAAGTTAAAGGATCTTTTGGCGGAAGAGCTTACAAAAATAAATTTATTACCACGCTTTAGTCAATTAATAATAGCTTATATCAATTCAGAACAAGGTAGTTTAAAAATAAATCAACTGCTACAATATTTAAAAACACAAGTCTTGGCAGGAAAACTTGATAATACTGTTAGAAAATACTTAGAAGAATTTTTAGAACAGCAAAATACCGGTTTTTTATCAAGCTTGATGATGTTAATTGCTAAACAAACCAATGTAATAAATGTTGATGAGTTAGTGCAAATTGTTAAAGAACAACTAGCAGAGACTATTACAACAATGCTAAATGATCCTAATAATCATAGTAGGAGAAGTTTGGTAGATGAATTTAAACATACTTTGCAGAACTTACCACAAAATAAAGATTTTAGCGACTGCTTTTTAAATTTTCAAGTCAAGGTATTTAATGAAATTAAGATGCAAGAATTGCTAGAACAATTAATTTTGAGCTTAAGGGGTGTATTAACATCGCCGACAGGACTAGTAGAACCTAACTTAAACCTTCTTGAGACTTATTTAAAAGATACTATGACACAGGTCTTTAATAATATAAAATATGATCTTAATCTCAAAAAAAATCTAGAAGAAGAATTAGATGATTTTTTAGCGAGGGCATTATTAGAGGGTCGCAATATGACCGCGGTTATTATAACAGCGGTGTTAGAAGAAAAAAACAAAACTGAGTTTAATAATTTGATTTATAACAAAGTTGAAGAAGATTTAATTTGGATTAGGATGAATGGCTGTATAGTGGGAGCGGTTATTGGTTTAATAATTTTTTGTGGGTTAGAACTTTTCAATAGGATGTAAAAAAAAGTGAGTTGTCAGTACGGGCAATTCACCTTTTTAGTTGAAATAGAATAGTGGAGGCTTGTTGAGATTATAAATTTAATTAAAGTGATACATTAACAAAATATTTCAAATAATTAACAGGATTTTTGTCTTTTATGTAGAAAATTTAAACTTTAGAGAACATAAAGGCGCTAAGTTCATTAGAGGGTTGAATTTGTTAGCACCAAATATTGTTATAGAGAGGTTGTTGCTGATAAATTGGAAAAGAAAAATTTTTCTAAAGAAGTTTTGCAACTTAGAGAAAAGTTGGAAACGTTTTTTTCTGTTCCTCGCAATAGATTGTTGGGAGCTGCTGTTTTTGCAGGTATAGTTTTATTAATTGTTTTCGGCATAACGAGTAATGAACCTACTACGGAGATGGTTAATCCTACTCAACCGCAAAATAATAACAATGTTGCTGTTGGTGTTAATAAAACAAATGCGTTAGAGCAAAAGAAAACCGATAAAAATTATATCCGCAATCCTTTTGCTATTCCCAGTGCTTATCACAAAGTAGAAAGTTCGGTGATGACCAACCCTAATCTTCAAGCTGGTGTTGGGGGCAGTGCTGATAATAAAAAGATAGAGGCGATAAAACCGAAACTGACCGGTGTTATTGGCGGTGATGGAAAATTATTTGCCATTATCGAATATAATGGTGAAAGTAGAAAATGCCAAAATGGTGAAGTTGTGGGGCCATATCAAGTCACTGATATTGGTTATGATAGTGTCAGCTTGGCAGGGCCGGAAGATTTCATTTTATTAAGAGTGGGAAGGTGAGCTTGTTGCAAGGTATTTTGAAAAAATTTATTATAGGTTGTATGTTAAGTTTGTTTTTGCTGCCAATTGTCAATTGTAGAGCCGAAGCAAGTGTAACTATGAATATCGTAGACAGTGAAGTTAGAGAAGTTTTAACATCTTTAGCCAGTATTGGTGGGGTCAATATTGTTGCTGATGATAGTGTTAATGGAAAAATAACGGTTCAGTTAGCGGGCGTATCGTTCCAAGAAGCCCTTGATATTATCACTAAAACCAAAGGGTTACAATACCAAACAATCGGTAACACGATTATTGTAGGAACTAAAAATAATATGAGTGCCGGGTTTGGACAATTACATGTATTTCATTTAAAATTTGCCAATCCGGATGATGTTGTCAATGCTGCTAAATTAGCATTAGGGTTAGGTGGTAGCACGGAATCGAGTAGTACTGAAAATTCTACACAAACAACAACTACTAGCAATACTAACAATACTAACAGTACAACATCAAATAATGATGGAACAACTACTGCTGAAATCAGCGGGAATTTAACTGTTGATAAAGCTACAAATTCTTTGTTGTTTTATGGAACTGCCTCAGAAGCACAAAAAATTAGAGTGGTATTAGATCAAATTGATATTCCTTATGAACAAGTTTCGTTAGAAGCGCAAGTTATGTCTATTAATAAAACTGACTCTAAAAATTTGGGAATTGAGTGGGAGTGGTCCAAAGCGCCACAATCGTATGAAGAATATACACCGGAAAAAATTACTATTGATGCTACAACCGGTCGAATCACTTCAATCGAACCAGCGGAAATTACCAGAGCTTCTTCGTTTAACAAAGGAACTACCGGTGGGATAATTAGCTTTGGTCGTAGTCCGGATGGTTTACCTTATGAATTTTATTATGCTGCTAAGATTAATGCCCTAATTAATAATGGTAAGGCTAATATCTTATCAAAACCTAAAATTACAACAATTAACGGGAAAGAAGCAACAATCAATATTGGGGGCGAAGTGCCTATTCCGACGTTGACAGTTAGTGATAACACTACGACAACAACTTATGAATATAAAGAAACAGGTATTATTTTAAAATATACGCCAAGAGTAAATGATGATGGTTATATTACGGCGAAAATACATACTGAAGTTAGTACACCAACCTATGATGCGGACGCAAAAGCATATCGTTTTAACAAACGTTCGGCTGATACGCAAGTGCGCTTAAAAGATGGTGAAACCATGGTTATTGGTGGACTAATTGGTAGTGATGAATCAAAAGTAATGAGCAAAATACCATTTTTAGGAGACTTGCCGATTTTAGGTAGATTCTTTAGCAATGTCAACAATAGTAAGAATGAGTCTGAGGTAATCATCTTTGTTACTGCCAGAATCGTGAAATAAGGAAGTGAATTATGTCAATTGATATTATTATCGCTGATGACCATGCGATTTTACGTAGTGGAATTCGGAAGGTATTAGAGTTTGAAGATGATTTTACAGTGGTGGCAGAAGCAACTAATGGGCTGGAAGCGATAGAAAAAACATTGGAATTAGAGCCGGATATTTTATTATTGGATATCAATATGCCGATTAAAAACGGCTTTGAAACACTAACAGAGTTGGTTAATAAGAAAATAGATACTAAAATTATTATTTTAACGATTAACAATGATGAAAATTATGTGTTGGAAATGCTGAAAAATGGTGCTAGTGGATATTTATTAAAAGATATTGAACCTTCAATGTTGATAAAGGCTATTCGTAAAATTCATCAAGGCGAAAATTATATCTATCCGGAAATTGCTCGACAAATTTTTGGTGATGTTGATTTCAGCGGTGATATGGCAAAAACAGCGGAACTGATTTTAAAACAGCGTCGTTGTGAAAGGTTGACAGCCCGAGAACTTGATGTGTTACAATGTATTTGTAAAGGGATGAGCAATCAAGAGATTGCCAAAGAGTTATTTGTTAGTGAAAAAACGGTGAAAAATCATTTAACTAATATCTTCCGCAAGATTAATGTTAATGATCGAACTCAGGCGTTACTATATGTTTTGAAAAATAAAATAATGACGATAGATTAACAAGTAGAGGCTGTCTCAAATAAAAGTTTTGAGACAGCCTCTACTTATTAATGAAGGTGTTGACAGTAGTTAATAAAATACTTAGAAATAGTTTCAAAAATAATGTTTTGTGGCGAGTTAGCTAAAGTTGCTAAGTGTGCTAATTGCAATTGGTGTTGAACTGTTTTTTCAGTCCATAAGGTCTGAATTTCTAAATTATAATCTATTAAGACTGCAGTATGATTATTATGTTGCTTGAGTTTCTTGAAATGCTTGAAATTTATATAACCGATTGTTGCATCACCTTTAATTTTAGGTTTTCGAACTTTAAGCGGTAGCAGGACTAAGTCTGCGGAAAAGGGCAACGGGGGCGATAAAATTCGCTTCGTCAATTTATAGTTACGAGCTTTTAATGCTAATAAATCAATGGCATGGCGATAGGCAATTCTTTTAATAACGGTTTTGATTTTTAAATTAAGTTTAATAGTGTTATTAGTAGTATAGATAATAGTTTGATCGCCGATAGGAGAATAATACGGTATTATAGCTAAAATATCATAATCACTGGGTATTTCACAATTCATTTAACAACCTCCAAACGCGACTTGAATGCAACAAGTATAATATAACAAATTTTTACAGAGGGTGCAAGGATGAGCAAAATCACATTTTATTAGGCATTGCTTGGCGAATGTTGCTTTTTTATATATAATAAGCAAGATAAGTTATAGATAGAGGTGGCCAAATGGCAAGTATAAAAGTAGTAAATTTAGCAAAAGCTTTTGGGATAGAAGAATTATTTAATAAAGTTAATTTTGAAGTTGAAAGTGCTGATAAGGCGGGCTTTGTGGGGGCTAATGGTGCCGGTAAAACTACGCTAATGCGTTGTTTAATGGGGCTGGAGGAATATGATGATGGGCAAATCATTTTATCAGCAAATGTTACCATCGGTTATGTGGAGCAAGAGGCAAATTTAGCTGATGATACTTTACGCAATGAATTAAAAACAGCTTTTGCTGATGTCTTGGCTTGGCAAGATAAGATGCAGGAACTAGAACATAGTATTGCAAATGAAAAAGACAGTGAGCAATTGGCGGTATTGATGAAGCAATATGCTAATATTGTGCAGAAATTTGAAATGGCCGGTGGTTATGATTATGAAAGCACTATTAAAAAAATTGCCTACGGACTTGGGTTCAGTGAAGAAGATATGGACAAAAATGTTAAGGAATTTTCCGGTGGACAAAAAACGAGAATTTGCTTAGCAAAGGCTTTAATCAGACAACCTGATTTTTTATTTTTAGATGAGCCGACAAATCATTTAGATATTGAAATGGTCGAATGGTTGGAAGATTATTTGATTAATTATAGTGGAGGCGTCTTGTTAATTTCGCATGATCGCTTTTTCTTAGATAAAGTCTCCAATAAAATTATTGAGCTGGAAAATAAAACAGTTAGCATTTATAGTGGAAATTATAGTAGATATACTAAATTGAAGGCTGAAAAAATGGCGGCCCTACAATCTTCTTATGAAAAACAACAAACTTATATCAACAAAACTGAAGAATATATTAGGAAATATAAAGCCGGGATAAAATCAAAGCAAGCGCGTGGTCGCGAAAAACAATTGAATCGTTTAGAAAGAATAATATTACCACCGGATAGTGTGGCCTTTAATTTTTTTGCCTTTAATCCACCGCCGGAGTGTGCTAATAGAGTAGCAGAGCTAGAAGGTGTGGGCAAAGAGTTTGCTGATAAAACGCTATTTAGGGATTTGTCGCTGTTAATTAGAAATGGTGACGGTGTATCGTTAGTTGGTCCTAATGGTGCGGGTAAAACGACTTTACTAAAAATATTAGTAGGTGAGCTTACAGATTATGTTGGTAAAGTTAAACTTGGTAGTAGAGTTAAAGTCGGGTACTTTTCGCAAGAGCATGAAGGTCTTAATGTTGCTAATAGATTATTAGATGAGCTGATTTTTGAATATGGCTTTAGCGAGGAGAGAGCGCGTAGTTATTTAGGAGCGTTTTTATTTCAAGGTGATGATGTTTATAAATTAATTGGCGATTTAAGTGGTGGTGAAAAAGCAAGGTTGGCTTTTTTGAAACTAATGCTAACCGGTGCTAATTTTTTGGTGTTGGATGAGCCGACAAATCATTTGGATATTCCAGCGAAAGAAGCGGTGGAAGAAGCGTTAATGACTTTTCCGGGAACCTTTATTACGGTTTCACATGATCGCTATTTTCTAGATAAGGTCACTAATTGCACCTTAGAACTTAGAGATGGTAGTTTGACCGAATATTTAGGCAATTACTCTTATTATCGTGAAAAAAAAGCAACCTTAGCGAAAGATAAAGAAGATAATCTTAATAATAAGTCGAAAGCCAAAGATTTGTTGATGGAAAAAATGCCAACTCTTAAAAAGGTTAAGCAAAGAAGTGCAGCCGACAAAGAAAAGTTGGCACAAAAAATAGAGGGCGAAATTGCGATGCTCGAATATGAGCTAAAAGCAGTTGAATTTCAATTAAATGATCCGCAAAATCATGAAAATCTTGCAGATAGTGCTAAAATAGCACAAGAGCATCAAAGAATCAGTAAAGAGTTAGCAATAAAATATGATGAATGGGCAGAGTGCTCTGAATAAGAAAACAGGTTTTAAACTTTAATTAGTTTAAAACCTGTTTTCTGTAGTTGAGAATGTTAAAGTTGTGATTGGTTTAAAAATGAACTTACTTAGCATAAGTAGTAGCTTTATTTATTACCATTAGAGTTTTGTGCATTAGTTCAATCGACGGTACAGTGTAATCAGCGCTAAAAAAAGAGAAACATGTTTCTCACAAAGGTGAGAAAATGGATTTATTAGTTGAGGTCAAAAAAGCACAAAGCGGTGATAATATGGCAATGGTTAAAATTTGTCAACAATTTGAGGGGTTAATTAAAAAATATGCGTATAAAGCTTATTTAAAAACCATAACGGAAGAGGTTTTAGCAGAAGGGTACTTGGCATTGGTTGAAGCAATAAAAACTTTTAAATTTGACAAAAATGTAAATTTTGCTGGTTATGCTGATAGTAAGGTTAAGTTTGCGATTTGGAATTTATTTAAAAGATACAAACAACAATGGGAACACGAAGAAAGCGCACAACAAGAAATTAATGAGAGTTGTATGCTTGATTATCTTAGTGCTGATATTGATATTGCTGAAGAATTTACCCAACAAATGATGAAAGAAAAATTAAAAGTTGAAATTTTAAAGTTGCCACAGAAACAACAAGAGGTTTTAAGGCTTAATATGGTGGAAGGCTATTCTTTAACTGCTGTAGCAAAATTATGGCATGTTAGTCCGCAATATGTTTATAATATCAAAAAAAGGGCACTGCAAAACTTAAAAACAGTCTTAGTCTGACAGTAGAGTCTAAGGCAAAAAAATACCGTATAGACTCTAAGTACTAGAGAATATACGGTATTTTTGGAATTATTTATTGGTTTGAGTTTCTTTTTGTAGTTCTAGGGCTACGGCGGTAGCAAGTTGGTCGGCGCAGGAGGTAGCTTTATGACCACAAGTGATTCCTTGAAGGGTCTCAACTAGCATGTCGGCAGGCATATTTTCGACCAATTTACTGATTGCAGCTAAATTACCGGGGCAACCGGAAGAAAAATTAACATTTTTAACAGTACCATTTACTAATTCAAACCGAATTACTTTAGCACAAACTCCGCTGGTATTATATGTAATAATATTAATCACCTCATTAATTTTAAAATAACGATAATAATTATTTTATTGATAAAACAGGATTTTGTAAAGGCTAAGCATAATATAAATAATAAGTTTAAATGCGGAGGAATAACTTTGGAACAATTAGCAGGAGTTGTCGAAAATATAATATTTGAAAATAGTGACAATGGTTTTGTTGTCTTTAAGTTAAAAGCAGACCAAAAGACTACTGCCATTACCGTTCTTGCTAATGCTACGGCCCCCTTAGTTGGAGAGCAATTAGAGTTAAGTGGTGATTGGATTACTCATGTTAAATTTGGTCAGCAATTTAAAGCACGGACTGTCAAAAGAGTGGCGCCAACCAGCTTGCAAGGAATAGAACGATTTTTAGCTTCGGGCGTGATAAAAGGAATTGGCAAGGCTATGGCTAAAAGAATTGTTGATGCTTTTGGGCAAGAAAGTTTAAAGGTGCTTGAACATTACCCGAAAAAATTGGAACAAATACCGGGGATTGGGCGAAAGAAGGCGCAAGACATTCACCAAGCTTATAGTAAGCAATCAGAGTTAAGAGAAATTATGTTGTTTTTAGAACTTAATGGTGTATCTAGTGCTTATGCCGGTAAAATTTACGCTAAGTATAGTTCGTTTGCGATTGAGGTTTTAAAAGATGATCCTTATAAATTAGCACGTGATATTGATGGAATCGGTTTTAAAACGGCTGATCAAATTGCTACTTCGTTGGGCTTTAATAAAAATGACAATTCGCGAATTGTGGCGGGCGTTGACTATGCGTTAACCCAAGTTGCTCAAGCCGGACATTGTTGTGTCCCCGAATTTGCCTTAATTGAACAAACGGCCAAGTTGCTATTGATTACTAGAACGGAAGTGGCAGAACAAGTCAAAAAATTATTACAACAAGATAGATTGTGTATTGAATATGTTGGTGGTGAAACACTGATATATCCAAGATATTTATATTATGCTGAAAAGGAAGTCGCAGAAAAATTACTATACTTAAAAAATAAAGCAAAGACTATCGGTAGCGGTGATTATTCGCGGTTGGTATTGGAATGGGAAGAACGTGAAGGCATACAGCTGGCGGATAATCAGCGTAAGGCAATAATATCGGCCTTAGAACATGGGGTATTGGTCTTAACGGGTGGCCCTGGTACCGGTAAAACAACCGTTATTAAAGGAATCTTAGCAGTGCTGGAAAGTCAGGGTTTGCAAATAATATTAGGCGCTCCTACCGGTAGAGCTGCTAAAAGGTTAAGTGAAGCTACGGCACGCCAAGCCTCTACGGTGCATCGCTTACTAGAAGCCACCGGCGGAGGTGGTGAAGGGATTTCAATGTTTGCTAAAAATGAAAATGAGCCGCTAGAGGGCGATGTGATTATTATTGATGAAGTGTCAATGATGGATATTAACTTAATGAGCTCACTGTTACAAGCTTTGGCAAAAGGTTGTCGCTTAATTTTGGTGGGAGATGTAGATCAGCTACCGTCGGTAGGGCCGGGTTCGGTGCTAAAAGATATTTTGATATCAGATACTGTGCCGAAGGTTGTTTTAACTGAAGTTTTCAGACAATCAGGGGAAAGTAGTATTGTGCTAAATGCCCATTTGATCAATAGAGGACAATTACCACAGTGTAATGATACTGATTTTAAATTTATAGAATTAACTGATAGTGCGCTAGTAGCACAAAATATTGTTAAGTTATGTTTAGCAGAGGTTAATTTTGCTAATAATTTGTCACTAAATGATGTTCAAGTATTATCACCGATGCATCGACTGGACTGTGGAGTAGAAAACCTTAACAAGCTACTCCAAACAGCGTTAAATCCTGAAACGGTTGACCAAGAGTATATTAACGGTATTAACCAAGTTTTTCGGCGCGGTGATAAGGTGATGCAAATTCGAAATAATTATATTAAAAATGTGTTTAATGGAGATATTGGCTTTATAAAAAAAATTGAAAATAATACAATGGTTGTAGCTTATCCTGATATCGAAGTTAGCTATGAACAAAATGAATTAACGGAAATTCAGCTTGCATATGCCATGAGTGTACATAAAAGTCAAGGCAGTGAATATAAAGTGGTCATAATGCCTTTGATAGCTGGACATCATGTGATGTTGCAACGCAATTTATTATATACAGCTGTCACTAGAGCGAAGGACAAAGTTATTTTGCTAGGTAGTAAAGCGGCACTCAATACTGCTGTTAGTAATGATAAAACCAAGAAACGCTATTCATTGTTGGCTGAACGGCTAAAAGGCGATCTTTTAAATTAGGTGATAAAATGTTTACGGTACTTAAAAGTTTGATTTTAGAAATATTGTTTCCTTCATTTTGCCCATTATGCAAAACTAAAGTGAATGAAAGTGGTGCGTGGTGTGATGAATGTTTAGCCTTTTCAGTGCAGAAACTAAAGATTACGGCAGTTGAGCTTAAGTATTTAGATGAGTGTTTAATTTTATGCCACTATCAAGAGGGTGTTAATAAAATAATAAAAGGACTAAAATATTATAATCAGTTAAAATACTGTGACAATATTTTATGGTTATTGAACCGCCTTGAGGTTGTAAAAGCTTATGCTAACATTGATATCGTTGTGCCGGTTCCGCTAAGTGCTAAACGTTTTAGCGAACGCGGTTATAATCAGTCGGAAAAAATGTATAAACCCTGGGCGCTAGAACATAATTTAAATTGGCAGAACTTATTAATAAGGATTAAGGAAACAAAACCGCAATATCAATTAAATCTTAAGGAACGAAAAGAAAACTTAAAAAATGCGTTTAACGTGAAAAAGGATTTTTGTATTAAAGGCAAGAATATCTTATTAGTAGATGATGTTTATACTACTGGCAGTACCTTGGCAGAATGTGCTAAAGTACTAAAAAAAGCCGGAGCCAAAGAGGTTAGGGCAGTAGCGTTAGCTATTAATATTTAAGAAAAGGCTTAAAATTTTTGGTTAAATAACTTAT
>JAGPMH010000032.1 GCA_018052945.1 Negativicutes bacterium
GTTTTCACCATTGGAACTACCTTCTGCCCATTATTCATATTAGCTGAAACAATCGTACTAAAAGATAAACCCATTATTAAAATAGTAATAAAGATTGTTAATTTCTTCATAAATCCTCCTGTTTTATCAATAATCTGAAATCTGTTGATTATTATTGTAATTATTTTCTCATCAACAAATATTCCATACTATCATAAAAAATCCTTTAATTTACACTATTTTAATATTTTATCTTTAGTTTAACAAACTTTCTAAAAACAACTGCCTATTGTCGTAATAATTTCTCCTTTTCAAGAACAATATTTTCATAAGCAGCAATCTTATAATCAAGACGCTCCAATGTTTTTTGCATTTCTTCAATTTTTTCGGCAAGTTGGCGACGTTGTTCAATGAAAATTTCTTTGCGAGCCTGAATGGTCTCATCACCTTGTTGAAAAAGATTAACATATTCAATTAAAACTTCAATCGGTAAACCTGCACTTCTCATACATTTTATAAACTCAACCCACTTGCAGTCATCTTCACTATAATTTCTAATTCCGCCCTTAGTACGATTAACCGGTGGAATTAAGCCAATACGCTCATAATATCTAAGCGTATCTTGAGGTATATCAAGTTTTTTACTAACTTCCGTAATTGTCATATTATTTACCTCGCAAATAAATCATTTTCATACTTTGGGTTAGATAAAGATTAAACACTATGCACACCACAAAAAAATCAGCTCACTAAAAAACCTAAGATCCTTCATCAAGCTCAGTATAAAAAATTCACAATATAGAAACTATATTCCTCCTACCGTTTAACCATTGTTAAACAATCGTTTCACCACATTTTCACCATCGTTAACATTCCCCACATACTTATATTGTAGTAAAGCTACTATTTATTACAAGCACATTCTATAAATTTTTTCAACATCAACCGGTTTCAAAACCTTAAATCCATGTAAGACTGTCCCTGCACAGGCTTTTTCAGCCATGACTTTAAAGTTTTTATCATCAATTCCAAGTTCTGTTAAAGTACTTTGTAAACCTAATTTATTAAACAAGAAATCACTTAAGGCGACAATAGCTTGTTTTGCACCTTCCATCTCTGAAAGGTTTGCCTCTACCCCGAACACATTTACCCCAAACTTTTTAAAATCTTTCGCATTCGTTTCATCTAAAATATATTCCATCCAACGTGGTGTTAATATAGCAAGACCAAGTCCATGTGTAATATCATAAAAAGCTGATAATTCATGTTCCATCATATGACAGCTGGCAGCTTGCATTGCTCCTGTACTTAAAAAACCATTTAATGCCCAAGATGATGCCCACATCAAGTTCGCTCTGGCTTCATAATTATTTGGTTCTTCAACTGCTACCGGAGTGTATTTCACCACAGTTTTAATCACTGCTTCCATTACTTTATCAATCATATCCATTTTAGGGGCATTGGTAAAATAACTAATATCAAAAATATGTGACAAAATATCAGCGCCACCACATGCTGTTTGAAAAGCACTTACAGAATAAGTATTAGTCGGATCAAGGAATGATACCTTTGGTTGTAGTAGCGGATGAATTATCGCATATTTATCATTTGTTTCAATATTACTAATAACTGCTCCGGGATCCATTTCAGAGCCTGTTGCTGATAAAGTCAAAACTGTAACTATCGGTAAAGCTTTTGTTACTGTAGCTTTCCCCAATACTAGATCCCAACCATCACCATCATAAAAAGCAGCCGCGGCAATTGCCTTAGTACAATCAATAGTGGAACCTCCACCAACCGCTAATAGCACATCAATATTCTCTTTTTTACAAATTTCCGCACCCTTATTAACAGTGGTGTGACGTGGATTAGGCTCAACTCCAGCTAATTCAAATACTTCTAAGCCTGCTTTATTAAGTTCTGTTATAACCTTATCATAAAGACCTATTTTCTTGATTGACCCACCACCATAAGTTAGTAATACTCTCTTACCATATTCTTTTAACTCTGCACCCAAATTTTCTAAAGTGTTTTCTCCAAAGTAAATTTTAGTTGTATTTTGAAAAGTGAAATTATACATTTTATTACCCCTTTTATTTTAATTTATTATAAATTTTCGCAGGCACAACTTCCAACTCAAGTATTCTTCTATTGTATCTGACCTTACTTTTATTCAACTTAACCTCCTTATATTAAGCTCATAACCTCAGCTTAACACTTGGAGTTAACTCTAAGTCAATAGATATTTGGAATTAAATTATTTTACAATTAAAAGTAAAGCACCTCTTGTATTATAAACAAGAGGTGCTTTGAACTTTATTCTACTGTTACTGATTTTGCAAGGTTACGAGGTTTATCAACGTCACAACCTCTAGTGATTGCGGCGTAGTATGCTAATAATTGTAAAGGAATTACTGCTAATAATGGCGCTAATAATTCATCAGTTGTCGGTACTTTGATAACATGATCAACATATTTATCAATTTGCTCATCATCATTTAAAGCAATACCAATAACTACAGCATCACGAGCTTTTACTTCTTTAATATTACTTAATGTTTTCTCATATACTGATTTTTGCGTAGCTAAGGCAATAACAGGAACACCATCAACGATTAACGCTAATGTTCCATGTTTTAACTCACCGGCTGCATACGCTTCCGCATGAATATAAGAAATTTCTTTTAATTTTAACGATCCTTCTAACGCTACCGCGTAGTCTAACGAACGACCGATGAAAAATACATCTTCGTTAAAACCATATTGTTGTGCAAAAGTTTTAATCGGTTCAACATCTTCTAAAATTTCACTGATTTGTGCCGGAACTTTGCGTAATGAGGAAATTAAGCTTTTCGCATAATCTGCACTGATAGTTTCTTTTAAGCCAGCCATATAAGTTGCCAACATAAAGACAGTTATTAATTGAGTTGTATAAGCTTTCGTTGACGCAACAGCAATTTCAGGACCGGCCCAAGTATAAACAACTTGATCCGCTTCTCTGGCAATAGAAGAACCTACAACATTTGTTATCGCCATTGTTTTTGAACCTAATCTTTTAGCTTCTTTTAGCGCTGCTAAAGTATCACTAGTTTCACCGGATTGGCTGATAACAATAGTTAATGTGGACTCATCTAAAATCGGTGATCTATAACGGAATTCCGAAGCAATATCAACTTCTACCGGAATACGAGCTAATTTTTCAATATAGTATTTTCCAACAAAGCCGGCATGATAAGCCGTACCGCAAGCAACAATGAAGATTTTGCTAATGGATGATAAATATTCTTTGCTCCAATTTAATTCATCCATAATAACTGCTGAATCATCTTTTGCTAATCTTGCACTCATTGTTTCACGAATAGCTTTTGGTTGTTCATAAATTTCTTTGCACATGAAATGTTCATAACCGCCTTTTTCAGCAGCACCAGCATCCCAGTTTACTTCAAATACTTTTTTCGTAATAGGTACACCTTCACGGTTAGTTACCCATACTGAGTCTTTTGTTACAACGGCAGTTTCACCATCACTAATGATATAAGTTCTGCGTGTACGATTGATAATCGCCGGAATATCGGAAGCAATAAAGTTTTCACCTTCACCTAAACCGATTACTAATGGATTATCTTGTTTTGTACAAATTAATTTATCAGGCTCATGTTTAGACATAAATACTAAAGAATAAGAACCTTCAATTTTCTTTAAGACTTTTTTTACTGTTGATTGTAAATCGCCATCATATAATTCTTCTACTAAATGCGCTACAACCTCAGTATCTGTTTCTGATAAAAACTCATGTCCTTTAGCAATTAAATCTTCTTTTAGTTGTAAGTAGTTTTCAATAATACCATTATGCACAACTACAAAATTACCGGTACAATCGCTATGTGGATGAGAATTGCGATCTGATGGACGTCCATGAGTTGCCCATCTAGTATGACCTATTCCTAATTGACCCACCGGCATATTGGATTCAATTTTTTGTTCTAAAGAGCTTAAACGCCCTACACTTTTTTCAATAACAACATCAGTGCCATTAAATACCGCAATACCAGCTGAGTCATAGCCACGATATTCTAATTTAGTTAAACCTTCAATCAAAAATGGAGTTGCTTCGCCTGAACCAACATAACCAACAATACCACACATATTAAAGTCCTCCGTCTATATCAATAATTAATTATCACTTTTCTACTTACTCCGCTTTGTCTCACAAGTCTCCTTGTGGTTTTGTCGGCTATTAACGACGGTAGTCGCCGGAAGGCATCCGCTGAATATTCGATAAACCTTCACCTCGTCTTCTTGCAAGCAAGAACTAGCGCTTAAATATTCTTTTTTCCCTACCCTCCTTTTTCTTTTTTACACACAATACAGAGGAGCATCAAATACTCCTCTGTATTGTATCTATTTTAATATAATATTATGGTTTGGTCAACTAACCTTGCTGTTCTTTTACTATATCTGCAATAGTTTTGACAATTCTGTCTAGTTGTTCTTGATCCGGTCCTTCAGCCATTACTCTAATAAGTTGTTCCGTACCGGATGGACGAACTAAAATTCGGCCTAACTCACCTAATTCTTCTTCACCTTTTTTAATCGCCGCCATTATTTCAGTATTAGTTTCCCAACCATCTTTCGTCTTTACTCTAACATTAACTAATAATTGAGGGAACCTAGTCATAGAGCCTGCCAATTCGGATGCTTTTTTGCCACTACGCGCTACTGCTGCCGTTAATTGCAACGCTGTAATCAAGCCATCGCCAGTAGTACTGAATTCACTAAAAATAATATGTCCTGATTGTTCACCGCCCAGGTTATAACCATTAGCTAACATATTTTCTAAAACATAGCGATCACCCACCGGCGTTATTTCCAGTTTACCGCCATTAGCTTTGATAACTTGATGTAAGCCGATATTACTCATCACTGTTGTTACCAATGTATTTTCCTTTAGTAAGCCGTCTTTTAGCATTTCTAAGGCACAAATTACCATGATTTGATCACCGTCAATAATTTCACCTTTTTCATCAACAGCCAAACAGCGGTCAGCATCACCATCATGCGCAATCCCAATATCAGCTTTGTGCGCGATAACAGCTTTTTGTAAACCTTCCAAATGAGTAGAACCGCAGTTATGATTAATGTTTAAACCATTCGGCTTGTCGTTGATTACAACAACTTTAGCGCCTAAGGCTTTAAATACTTTCGGGCTAGCTTCAAACGCTGCACCATGAGAGCAATCTAAGACAATTTTCATTCCTTTGAAATCACCGGCAACTGTACTGATTGCATAATCAATATACTCATTAATTAATTCATGGCGATATTCAATAACGCCAACCTTTTCACCGGTTGGACGATGTAGATTTTCCAGCTCTTCCATCACTAAGTTTTCTAATTTATCTTCTACTTCATCCGGTAATTTATAACCTGTTCCGGCAAAGAATTTAATACCGTTATCTTGGTATGGATTATGTGATGCTGAAATAACCACACCGGCTTGAGCTCCTAATTTACGCGTTAAATAGGCAATTGCCGGAGTTGGTACAACCCCGATTAATACTGCTTTTCCACCCGCTGCACAAATGCCAGCCGCCAATGCCGCTTCTAACATTTGTCCTGATATTCTAGTATCACGACCAATTACCACTAATGGCTGAGTTAACATTTCTTGTCCAAATAACGCCGTTGCCGCTCGCCCTAATTTAAATGCCAATTCCGGTGTTAATGCGGTATTAGCAACTCCTCTTACCCCATCTGTTCCAAAAAGTCTTGCCATGTTATAGCCTCCATTTTACATCTTATATTTATTAATAATTTTTATAGCAACATTCATTCCGTCAATAGCAGCGCTCATAATTCCCCCAGCATAACCAGCACCTTCACCAGTTGGGTACAAGCCCTTCGTATTTAATGAAACCAACTCTTTATTGCGCACAATTCTCACCGGCGCTGAGGTTCTTGTTTCTACTCCCGTCATTACAACATTAGGAGCATCAAAGCCTTTGATTTTTTGACCGAAATAAGGTAATGCTTTAGCAATCGTAGTAGTTACGAATTTTGGTAAGCAGTCTCTAAGGTCTGCACTTTTTACCCCTGGTAAATAAGTCGGTTTTACCAAAAAATCGGTACTACCAACATTATTATTTAAAAAGTCTCCAACCGTTTGCATTGGTGCATTATAATTTTCACCACCAACCTCAAAGGCCAATTTCTCATATTTGCGTTGAAAAGAAATACCATCCAGCACATTTCCGCCAAAATCATCGGTATTAACTGTTACAATAATTGCACTGTTCGCTATGCCGGAATTTCTTTGGTAATTGCTCATACCATTAGTAACCACTTGATTTTCTTCGGAAGTTGCACCAACAACCATTCCTCCTGGACACATACAAAAAGAATACGCACTACGTTTTGTTTCTATATCATTATATACCAAGCTATAATCTGCCGCCGCTAAGTTTGCCGCACCGGCATATTCTCCATACTGCGCTTTATCAATAAGCTCTTGCGGATGTTCAATTCGCACCCCGATTGCAAATGGTTTTGCTTCGAGTTCAACGTTACGTTGATATAGCATTTCATAGGTGTCACGAGCACTGTGACCAATTGCCAATACCACAACTTCACACGGTAACGTTTCCTGTCCATTAAGGATAACTTCAGAAATTTCACCTTCGGTTATTTTAATGTCGGTTACTTTTGCTTTAAACCGAACTTCACCACCAGCCGCAATGATTTCTTGTCTCAAATATTTTACCAAGTTTCGCAGTTTGTCGGTACCGATGTGTGGTTTATGCAGATATTTTATTTCTTCTGGCGCTCCGGCTTTAACAAACAATTCTAAAATATCTTTCATTTTTTCATCGCTAACTCTAGTCGTCAATTTGCCATCCGAAAAAGTTCCGGCGCCACCTTCACCAAATTGAATATTAGATTCTGTTTTTAGGTTTCGGTTTTGCCAAAAGTCTGCCACAGCTTTTGTTCTGTCATCAATATTATCGCCACGCTCCACTACAATCGGTTTATAACCGTGTTGGGCTAAAGTGTATGCTGCTAAAAGTCCCGCTGGTCCTAAGCCGATTACAATCGGTGCATGCTTTAATTTTATATCGCCATATAAAATTTCTTCTCTTGGTCTATTAGGAGTAATCATTACATTATTATCTTTTTTAAATTTATTAATTAATTTTTGTTCATTTTCACTTATTCTTACATCTAAGCTATAGACAAAGTTAATTTTACTGTTATTGCGACGCCTCGCATCAATGGCTTTACGCACAACTACCACCTCAAGCACAGCCTGAAGTGGTAATTTTAAACGTTTAGCAACAGTTTTCTTTAAATCACTTTTATCGTCAAACGGTATCGCTAAATTGTTTATTCTAATCAAGTTTTATCTCCTCATTGTTTCTTCTTTTCCACACTGATATGAACATTAATCTTGTCTTTAATAACATTTATCCCCACTGGCAACTCTAATTTAACTTCTTTAATAATGTCTTTGTCAATATTAGCTAGCGCAATAGTTTCGGTATCAATTGCTTCAATCTTATCAACAATTCTCTGATCACCATAAATATCAATTTTTTCTGGCTCAGTTCTAATTGATTTTATCATATAATCTGCTAATAAATCATTACCTAATTTGGTTTTTATATCAACAGTTTTTTTGTACAACCCTTTTACCAAAGAAATATCAACATTAACACTCCGTGGAATAACTTTAACATTACTAACTTCCTTGCCCTCATTATTAACAGCAATCAATGGGACATCAATGGAAAAATCTTCGGCTTTGCCAGCTAAATTAATATAACCAAGCACCGCCTTAACACTATTAACGGCACTTTGAGGCCCTTCAACATAAACTTCACTAGTGGCCGGTAACGCTTTACCTAAACTTACCCCTGATGCCGGTACTCCTGATAAAGTAATATCAACCGGTACCGCTTTATTAATTATTTTTTCAATATCAATTGATAAATTTTCCGGAGTGACAGCTACTAATTCAAAGCCTTGTGGCAAGACAACTTGTATCTTTAAAGATTGTCGTCCTTCACTATGCCCTGCTAAATCAACGTACGCTTTAAATGAAGTTTCAGAAACGAACATCAAGGCATTACGTTGTGTTCTTACTTTAATTTTTACATTTTCAATATTGTAATCAACACTATAGCCTTCTAAGTTGTTAGAGACTTCTAAGGGAACGGTAAACGTACTTTCCACCGGAGGATTTTGCTCATTCATAACAAAAAACCATAAGAAAACCGCAAATAACAATGCACAAATTTTCGCAAAAATATTTTTGTATAAAGTTATATTCATTTTGTCAGCCTCCAGTTCAATAAATCATTTAAGGCTGATGGTTTAGCTGTAAATAATGGTCTTAATAATTGTTTCAATTTATCTGAGTCTAAATGTCTTACTAATCTACCGGCTCTGGCTACTGAAATAATGCCAGTTTCTTCACTGACTACAATAATAACCGCATCCGTTTGCTCGCTAAGACCAAGGGCGGCTCTATGTCTCGTTCCTAATTCTTTACTAAGTGAGCGGTCTTCCGTTAACGGTAATAAACAGCCGGCAGCCGTCATTCTGTTCCCCCGCAAAATAGCCGCACCATCATGTAGCGGTGTATTAGGAATAAATACATTTATTAAAAATTCTGAAGATACAATTCCATCAATTTTAATCCCCGTATCACTGTAATCATTTAAAACGCTTTCTCGCTCTAATACTATCAGTGCCCCAATCTTGTTTTGCGATAACACCGTAACTGTTTTATCAAGTTCATTTAATAGATTTTCCGCTTCTTCTTTATTAAGTCTGGTTTTGCCAAAAAACTTGCCTCGGCCAATATGTTCTAACGTTCTGCGCAATTCAGGTTGAAAAACAATTGGCAAAGCTACAAATAATACTGTTAGTATTTTTTGCATAATCCAATTGATCACATTTAGTCCCACCCAATTACTAATCAGCGTAATTGCCAGTAGCACTAATAATCCTTTTAATAATACCATTGCTCTCGTATCTTTAATATAAATATACATTTTGTATAATAAAAAAGCTACCACTGCAATATCTATTATATCCAAAAATGTAATTGTCGACATTAAACCTTGTAATTGTATCGGCATAGACAAAACCCCTTAAATAGTCTTATTATTTGCTATTCTTCTTGCATGTATTAAATACCTTTTTGAAAAAAATTTTTTTTTATTTTTTTGTAAAAATAGGTTAAAAGTCGTGAAAATATTAAGATAAAAACAGAAAATTAGTAGCAATTTTTTAGGTTGCTACTAATTTTATATTATATTTAAATTTTCAATAATCCTCTTACATTCTTATTAAAAACTATTCTTGCTAGTCTGTATTTAGTTTGAACTAACTAATCTATCACAAAAAATGCATGTTGAATTTTAACTTCAACATGCATCAATATTTATATATTAAATTGTTGTTACTTTTTCAATCCAACCTAATTCATCTTCAACTTTGCCATATTGTAATCCAGTTATATAATCAAATAAACGTTGCGCAAATGGACCTGTTTTATTATTGTTAATTACCATTTTTTCACCATTGTAATATAATTCTCCAACCGGTGAAATTACTGCAGCAGTACCTGAACCAAATACCTCTTCCAATTTTCCGGCTTTATAGGCCTCATGTACTTCTTGGATACTGATACGTTTTTCAACTACCGGAACACCCCAAGTTTTTGCCACTTCAATAACACTTTTGCGAGTTATTCCCCCTAAAATACTACCACATAATGAAGGAGTAACAATTTGTCCATCAATTTTAAATAAAATATTCATAGAGCCTACTTCTTCAATATATTTTCTTTCAATACCATCTAGCCATAAGCTTTGTGCATAACCTTTTTCATGAGCTGTAACACCCGCTCTTAGGCTAGCAGCATAATTTGCCGGAGTTTTAGCCTCTCCTAAACCACCCGGTACCGCTCTAACATATTTTTCTTCTACCATTATCTTTACGGGATTAAACCCAGCCGCATAATACGCTCCAACCGGTGATAAAATAATTAATAATTTATAGGTAGAACTTACATTAACACCTAAGTAATTATCAGTAGCAAAAATAAATGGTCTGATATATAAGCTTGTTCCTTCTTGATCTGGAACCCAATTTTTATCTAATTCAATCAACTTCCGTAGTCCCCTATGAACAACATCAACCTCAACATTAGGAATACACATAATGCTTGCGGATCGATTCAAACGGTTTAAATATTCCAAGGGTCTAAATAGTACAATATCACGATCTTGTTTAAAAGCTTTAATTCCTTCAAAAATTGCCTGTCCATAATGAAGCGTAGTATTAGCAGGGTTAATATTTAAATCACGATATGGTACAACGCGTGGATTATGCCAACCTTCTTCAGGATTATAGTCCATTTCAAACATATGATCCGTAAAGTATTTGCCAAACCCTATTTGTGATACGTCCGGAATTTCTTTAAATGTTTTTGCCTTTTCAATAGTAATCTCCGTCACTAAAAACATCCCCTTAGCCCTAAAAAATTTATTCCAAAACCCATGTCAGAGAATGACACGGGTTTTGGAAATAATCATAAAAATATTATTAATATTATATTGCTATTTCTGTATACCTGTCAAGAACGTTTTGTTGTTTCTTCATGATTTCAGCAGCGTTTTTTAAACTTTGTTCAACCTGACTGTACGAAGTTCCACCGTAGGAGTTACGATTTGCTACACATGTTTCAACTTTGATTTCTTCTAAAATGTCCTCGTCAAATAACGGGGAAAATTGTTTGAATTCTTCCAAGGTTAAGTCCATTAACCATTTATCTTGTTCAATACAATAACTAACACTTTTGCCGGCAACTTCATGAGCATCTCTAAACGGCAAGCCTTTTTTCACTAAATAATCAGCCATATCCGTCGCATTGGAAAAATCCTCTTTAGTTGCTAACAACATTTTTTCTTTATTTACTCTCATGGCTTTAATCATTTGAGCGTAAACACTTAGGCTAAATTTAACAGTATCAATAGTGTCAAATAAACCTTCTTTATCTTCTTGTAAATCTTTATTATAAGCAAGCGGTAAACCTTTTGCCGTAGTTAACATCGCCATTAAGTGACCGATAACACGACCTGTTTTACCTCTTACTAACTCTGATACATCCGGATTTTTCTTTTGTGGCATCATGCTTGATCCAGTACAATGTGCATCATCCAACTCGATGAAAGAAAATTCTTTGGAACACCATAGAATTATTTCCTCGCTAATTCGACTAAGATGCATCATTAAGATTGAAGCAAATGATAAAAATTCCAAGATATAGTCTCTATCACTAACAGCATCTAAACTGTTAGCATAAATTTGCGCAAAATTTAATTGTTCAGCCACATAATGCCGATCAATAGGGAAAGTTGTCCCCGCTAAAGCACCTGCTCCTAACGGCATAATATCGGCTCTGTCATAGACACCTTCTAAGCGCGCAAAATCTCTATTTAGCATATAAAAATAAGCTAACATATGATGTGAAAATAAAATTGGTTGTGCTCTTTGCAAATGCGTATAACCAGGCATAATAACGTCGGAGTTTTTTTGTGCCATTTCCACAAAAGATTCTTCTAGTTCTATTAAAAGCTTTGCAATATTTGCTACTTCTTTACGCACATACATATGAGTATCTAACGCCACTTGATCATTACGACTGCGTGCTGTATGAAGTTTACCACCGGCAACTCCAATTCGTTCTGTTAACCGTTTTTCAATATTCATATGAATATCTTCTAATGCAATATCAAATGAAAAATTGCCACTTTCAATATCATTTAATATCGCAGTTAGACCATTTACGATATCTTTATGATCTTTTTCTGTAATAATATTACATTTTTTTAGCATTGTCGCATGAGCAATACTGCCTTTGATATCTTCATAATACATTCGTTTATCAAAGTCAATTGAAGCTTGAAATTCATTAATCATTTCATCTGTTGTTTTAGAAAATCTACCGCCCCACAACTTAGCCATTTTTTTTGCTCATTTCTTGTTGCATTAAGGCTCTAACTTTTAGTGGTAAACCGAATAAGTTAATAAATCCTTCTGCATCAGCTTGGTTATAAACTTCATCTTCTTCAAATGTTACAAACTCTTGACTATATAAGGAGTATGGAGATTTTGAACCGGCGGACATAATATTACCTTTATATAATTTTAAACGCACTGTACCGGTCACAGTTTGTTGCGTAGTATTAACAAAAGCATCTAATGCTTCACGTAATTGTGAGAACCACATGCCATCATATACCAATTCACCATAGCGGATTGCTACTTGTTCTTTATAATGATATAACGCCCGATCTAAGGTTAAATATTCAAGTTCGCGGTGTGCATAGTATAGAATTGCTCCACCCGGATTTTCATAAATACCGCGTGATTTCATCCCTACTAAACGGTTTTCCACAATATCAGTAATACCGATACCGTTAGCCGCTCCTAATTCATTGAGCTTAACCATTAATTCTACTGCACCCATTTTAACGCCATCGACAGCAACCGGAGTTCCTTTTTCAAATTCCACTTCTACGTATGTAGCAACATCAGGAGCTGCCTCTGGAGATTTAGTTACCAAATACACACTGTCTTTAGGCGCATTCCATGGATCTTCAAGGTCTGAACCTTCATGGCTCAAATGCCAAATGTTACGATCCATACTATATACTTTATTGCCTTTTGCTACAGGAATGTTATGTTTTTCGGCATACGCAATCGCATCTTCACGTGATTTAATATCCCATTCACGCCAAGGAGCAATTATTTTAAGTTCAGGGGCTAACGCTTTTACCGTAAGTTCAAATCGCACTTGGTCATTACCTTTACCGGTAGCACCATGGGCAATGGCATCAGCACCTTCTTTTTTAGCAATCTCTACTAATGCTTTCGCTATAATAGGTCTAGCAAAAGAAGTTCCTAGTAGATATTTCCCTTCATATACTGCTCCAGCTTTTAAAGTAGGCCATACATACTCTTCTAAGAATGGTTTTGTTAAATCTTCAATATAAACTTTAGATGCACCTGACGCTAGTGCTTTGTCGTGAACAACATTTAATTCATCACCTTGACCTACGTCAGCACACATAGCGATAACTTCACAACCGTCATAATTTTCTTTAAGCCACGGAATGATTACCGAAGTATCAAGTCCACCGGAATATGCTAAGACAACTTTTTTAATTTTACTCATTTTTACACTCCTCTATTTATCAGCCATAAGCAAGGCCATAATTGCTTTTTGAACATGCAGACGATTTTCCGCTTCATCAAAGACTACTGATTGACCGCCTTCCAATACATCTTCAGTAATTTCTTCACCGCGATGTGCTGGTAAACAATGCATTACAATCGCATCAGTTTTAGCTAAATCCATCAAGGTTTGATTTACTTGATAATCTTTAAAAATTGCGATGCGTGCTTTTTGCTCAGCCTCTTGTCCCATACTAGCCCAGACATCAGTATAAACAACATCAGCATTTGCCACAGCAAGCTTGATGTCATCCGTAATAGTTATAGTTGCACCAGTTAAGGCAGCATCTGCTTTAGCATTGAGAATAACAGTAGCATCAGGCTCATAGCCTTTTGGCGTTGCAATTGCTATATCCATACCTACTTTAGCAGCAGCGTACATCAAGGAATTAGCCATATTATTGCCATCACCGACATATGCTAATTTCAAGCCTTTTAATTCACCTTTATGTTCTCTTATTGTTAACAGGTCTGTTAACGCCTGACATGGATGTAATAAGTCAGTTAAGCCATTAATAATTGGAATATCTGCATATTGGGCCAGTTCAATAATACCATCATGTGAAAAAGTTCTAATCATAATTCCATCAACATATCTTGATAAAACTCTTGCTGTATCTTTAATTGGCTCACCACGACCGATTTGCAAATCATTACTTGATAAGAATAAGGCATGTCCCCCAAGTTGATACATCCCAACTTCAAAAGAAACTCTAGTTCTAGTTGATGACTTTTCAAAAATCATCCCCAAAGTTTTACCTTTTAATAAGTGGTGTTCTATGCCTGATTTTTGCTTTGCCTTTAAGTCAGTTGCCAAATCTAATATTTTATAAACTTCTGCTGTCGTCAATTCATGAATTGATAATAAATCTTTTCCTTGCATGATAATAAAACCCCCATTTAACCATTATACCATGATAAACACTATTTTTTAACTATGGTTTTAATTTTACTTTAGTCTTTTAATTATTAAAGTCCTTTAAAACTTTATCTACAATTGTTAGCACTTCATCAATATGTTTTGTAGTGATATTAAGTGGTGGTACAAATCTTAAAACATTACCGGCCGTACAATTAATAATTGCTCCATACTTCATGCATTCATTAACTATATCACGTCCCATTTGGGTTAGCTCCATACCGATAATAAGTCCTTTACCTCTAACTTCAGTTATCAGTTGCGGATATTTATCTTTTAATTTATTTAATTCTTGGAAAAAGTATTTTTCCATATCATTAACATTTTTTAATAATTTTTCTTCTTCAATAACATCAAGTACAGCATTAGCTGCCGCGCAAGCTAATGGATTACCGCCGAAAGTAGAACCATGGTCACCGGGCACAAAAACTTGCGCTACTTTGTCACTAGCAATAAAAGCACCAATCGGCACTCCACCGCCCAAACCTTTGGCTAAAGTCACTATATCCGGTTTCATACCATAATGTTCATAAGCAAACATTTTACCGGTACGTCCAACACCTGTTTGAATTTCATCTAAAATTAACAAGGCATTGTATTTTTCGCATAAAGCCTTTACTTGTGCTAAATAATTGTCTTTTGGTAAATTAACGCCACCTTCACCTTGAATCGGTTCAAGCATAACAGCGCAAGTTTTATCAGACATCATTTTTTCCAAAGTTTCAATATCATTGTACGGAGCATAATCAAAGCCACTCATTAGCGGTTCAAAACCTTCTTGATATTTAGGTTGAGCAGTCGCTACCAATGTTGCTAAAGTTCTACCATGAAATGATTTATTCGCCGTAATGATTTGAACTTTATCTTTCGCAATAGTTTTACCATATTTACGTGCAAGTTTAATAGCACCTTCGTTTGCCTCAGCTCCACTGTTTGCTAAAAAAACTTTACCTAAACCACTAAGTTTAACCAATTTTTCAATCAATACCGCTTGTACTTCCGTATAGTAAAGATTGGAGCAATGAATCATTTTTCCGGCTTGTTCACTGATTGCCTGTACTAATTTAGGGTGAGCATGACCTAGTGCATTAACGGCAATACCTGCTAAAAAATCAATATATTTATTATCTTCCGCATCATAAACATACGGACCTTCACCATGCGATAAGACTAATTGGTATCTAGCAAATACCGGCATATAGTAATCTTTTTCAGTTTTGATAATTTCATTTATTTCCATTGTTATCCCTCCAATTAAATTAGAATTTATTTAACAACTTCCGTACCGATCCCTTCCGGTGTAAACACTTCTAACAGTAAGGAGTGTGGCTGACGGCCATCAATAATATGAGTTTTATTAGCACCGGCTTCCAACGCTCTTAAACAAGCCTCAACTTTCGGTATCATTCCTCCGGCAATAGCACCTTCTTCAATCATGCTTTGTGCTTCTTTTCTCGTTAAGGTTGAAATCAACGAACTTTTATCATGATAATCAGCATAAATCCCTTCGATATCCGTTAACAACAATAATTTTTCTGCTTGCAATGCTCCGGCAACCTCTGCCGCCACATAATCAGCATTGATATTAAAGCTCTCATTATCTTTTCCGACACCAATTGGAGCAATTACCGGAATATAGCCATTATCCAGTAATGTATTTAATACCTCAGTATTAATTTTCGTAACATCACCCACAAAACCAATATCAACTTTTTTCGTAACACCATTTTCATGGACAACTGCTAAATGTTTTTTAGCTTTGATAAGATCGCCATCTTTACCACTAAGGCCTACTGCTGTAACACCTTGTGCATTCAATAAACTAACAATATCAGTATTAATTTTACCAACTAAAACCATCTCAGCAATAGTAACCGTTTCTTTATCGGTAACTCTAAGACCACTAACAAATTCAGTTTCTTTGCCAACTTTTTTCAAAAAACTAGTGATATCAGGTCCGCCACCGTGTACTACAACCGGTTTCATCCCTACATATTTCATTAAAATTATATCTTGAATTACTTTCTTTTTTAAATCTTCATTAATCATAGCATTACCGCCATACTTAATAACTACGGTTTTGCCAAAAAACCCTTGAATATACGGCAGTGCATCTATCAAGATCCCTGCTTTTGCTTCATTTGTAAATTCCATCTTGAAAATCCTCCATATCGGTAAAAAGCGTAGGAGACCTACGCTTTTGCCACTGTTATTTAAGTGTGATACTCTCCATTTATTTTCACATATTCATAAGATAAATCACAAGTCCAAACCGTAGCACTTTCAGTCCCTAACCCTAAATCAATATTAACAGCAATATCATGCTCTGCCATTACTTCTTTCAACGCTTCTTCATCAAACTTACATCCAGTACCATTTTTATATACAGCAATATCACCAAGTGCTACAGTAGTTTTTTCCGGAACCATTTCAGCTCCGGCATAACCAACCGCACAAATAATTCTTCCCCAGTTAGGATCTTGTCCGAAAAATGCTGTTTTCACTAATGGTGATTTAGCTACGCTCATTGCAATTTTCTTGCCATCTTCAAATGTTTTTGCACCGGTAACATTTACAGCTAAAAATTTAGTAGCACCCTCACCATCACGTGCCACCAATTTAGCTAAATCAGTACAAATCGTTAACACAGCTTCTTCAAACACTTTATAATCATCGTTTTCTGTTGTTATTTTTGGATTTTCCGCCATACCATTCGCTAGTAATGTTACCATATCATTTGTACTAGTATCACCGTCAACAGAAATCATATTGAAAGATTTTTTGATAGCTTTACTCAAGGCTTGTTGTAATAAAGTAGCTTCAATCGCTACATCGGTTGTAATAAAACACAACATCGTTGCCATATTGGGGTGAATCATCCCCGACCCCTTAGCAATCCCACCAATTTTAACACTTTTACCACCCAGTTCAAATTCATAAGCCACCGTCTTATTATAAATATCAGTAGTCATAATAGCTTTACTCGCTTCATTACTACCATTATAATCTAAAGCTTGAACTGCTTGTTTAATACCACTTGCTATTTTGTCCATCGGCAATGTAACACCGATTATTCCAGTGGAAGAAACAAAAACTTCCTCTTGCTTAATACCCAATTCTTGAGCAGTTAATTGAGCCATTTCATTGGCATCTATCAACCCTTGCTCACCAGTACAGGCATTAGCACAACCAGAGTTAACTACTACCGCTTTAGCTTTTCCAGCTTTCGCAACTTTTCTTGATACTACAACCGGTGCTGCCGCCACTAAATTAGTTGTAAATACGCCCGCAGCCTCAGCCATAACATCACTTGTTATTACTGCCATATCGAGTTTACCACTTTTTTTAATACCAGCCTTTATCCCACTTGCTTTATATCCGATAGCAGCTGTTACGCCACCTTCTATTTTCTTTAACATTTTATCTTCCTCCAATTAATTTTATGGATAGACCGGAGCATTGTCCAGTCCTGTTTTTTCAGACAAATTAAACATTACATTAAAATTCTGAATGGCTTGACCAGCAGCACCTTTCACTAAATTATCAATCGCCGATAAAACAATCACCCTGCCGACCCTCTCATCAATATGCCAACCTAAGTCACAAAAATTTGAACCTCTGGTATTTTTAGTGGCCGGATAAGCCCCACGCCCTAATAATCTAATAAAAAATTCCTCACCATACATAGCGGTAAAAGCTTCATCAACTTTTTCTGCTGTAACAGCTGGTTTAAGTTTAGCATAGCAACTACTTAAAATTCCTCTTGACATCGGAATAAGATGTGGCGTAAAACTTATCACAATTTCCTTAGTGGCAAGCTGACTAAGGGCTTGCTCTATTTCCGGAGTATGGCGATGACCACCAACATTATACGCTTTTAAATTATCATACATTTCTGCAAAATGAGTGTTTAGACTAGCCCCACGACCAGCACCCGAAATTCCAGATTTTGCATCAACAACAATAGTATCACAATCAATTAAATCAGCTTTAACTAACGGTGCTAACGCTAAAATGCTAGCACTGGTGTAGCAACCAGCATTACCAACAATTTTCGCAGTTTTAATTTGCTCACGATTAAGCTCCGTTAAGCCGTAAACAGCTTTGGCCTCTTTATGTGTATGTTTTACCTTATACCACTGTTCGTACACAGCAGTGTCAGCAAAACGGTAATCAGCACCTAAATCAATAATTTTTACCGCATATTGTTCTAACTGTTTACCTACAGCCATAGCATGGCCATGTGGTAACCCGATAAAAATAACATCACTAGCTTTTGCTATTTTTTCGATTTCCTGCATACTGATGAGTTTATCACTATAAATTTTTCGAAAATGTCCATAAGTTTCATCAATCCCTATCCCGGTTTGACTTTCTGATGTAATATATACAATTTCAACCATCGGATGGTTGTGCAATAATCTTAACAATTCAGCTCCGGCATAACCGGTAGCACCTATAACACTGACCTTCACAATAATACCCCCTTTAACT